>JBAUTF010000154.1:0-1689 GCA_049582065.1 Candidatus Dormiibacterota bacterium
ATCTCCCGGTCGGTCTTCTGCTGGTACTCGCCGTAGCGGGGCGCCACCTTCGCCACCCTCGCCAGGGCCGCCTCGCGCTCGGTTCCCTGCAGAGACTCGACGCGGGCTCGGAACTTACGCTTGCCGACTTCCAGCCACACCTTGTCCGGGTTCTTGGCCAGGTTGACGAACCATGCCGGGTGCGTGGACGCGCCGCCCTTGGAGGCAACGATCAGCCAGGCGTCGTCGCCGTCGGCGAAGCCGCCCAGCACATGGGTGCGCTCATGGCCGGTCCGGGCTCCGACGGTGGTCAAAAGGACGATCGGGAAGCCCATCATCACCGGGGCCTTGTCGCCGGCGGTCTTGCGGTAGCGCGAAACCTGCATGTCCATGAACGGTTTGCCCAGCTTCATGAGAGGCGCGGCCCAGGCCATGCCGCCTCCCCGTGTGCCGCGGGGCGGGATCCTGATCTTCTCCGCCGAATCACCCATCGGCAGAATCAATCCCTCGTAGCCCGTCGGTATTCCAGTACGTCAACTCGACTGGAAAGACTGGGAGGAGGCTTGGGCTGCCGGACTACATCCTGGCGGTCATTGAAGAGGGAGACATCTCCTCGACGCCGGCTGATAGACTGCCGCGCGCTGATGCTCACGGCCACCCAGCGGGGCACTGCGGGGGAGGAGCTGTTCGCGGCCTGCGTGACGCTGTCGTCAAATGGCGACCTCGAGCTCTTCAAGCCTCTCACCGACGACGACCACACCGATGTCACGGCCGGCCGGCGCGGCAAGGTGCCGGCGCTCGCGATCCAGATCAAGACCGCGCTTTCTCTCAACGCCAAGCGCCTTGCCGTTGCGCGAATGGCGTTTCCTGATGGGAAGCCGCGCGAGCACCCGGCTTTCCTCTACGCGATCCTCTACGTCGCCGGCGCCGGTGTCGACACGGCCTGGCTGGTACCCAGAGCCGATTTCAACCGGCTCACGTATCGCGGGGCGGGCCGGCGCGGCAAGGGGATCGAGCTGCAGTTCATGGCCAGCCCGACCAGGGACGACCGGTGGTCCGCGTACCGTTGCGGGCGGCTGGACCTGGGCCCTCGGCTGATCGCGCTGATCGATTCGCTCCCCACCGGCCCTGCGCCTCGCATCCCGGGGGCGCGCCTACTGCTTCGGCGCGGCTAGACGCGGCCCAGCCGTCGCCCAGAGGTCAGCGCCGGACTTACGCGTCCAGGGCGATCGTATCGATCGGCTGCTACGGTAGCGGCGGTGTCGCTCGGCTCGAAAGATCCAGCCGCCCAGCCGCATCTCAGCTCTAAAGCTGTCCTTCTCTTTGGAGGCGCAGCGTTGGGCGTCATCGCCCTCCACCTTGCAACCAATGGCACCCTCGGTTTCCACACCGACGAGCTCTACTACCTCGACGCTGGCCGCCATCCCGCTTTTGGATATGTCGACGTCCCACCGATCGTCCCACTCCTCGCCCGGCTGGAAACCGGACTCCTCGGGGTCAGTCCCTGGACCCTTCGAGTGCTGCCGTCGTTGTTGGGAGGTTTCCTGGTTGCACTCTCCGGCGCCTATGTCCGGCGGCTAGGCGGCTCGCTGCGGCTCCAGGGACTTGCGCTGCTCACCGCAATCGCGGCGGTATACCTGCTCGGTTCGAACTGGGTCTTCCAGACGGTGACCTTCGACCAGGTGACCTGGATGGTCTCCATGTACTGGT
>JBAUTF010000155.1:0-22427 GCA_049582065.1 Candidatus Dormiibacterota bacterium
GTTGTCGCTGGGCACCGTGGGAATCCTGGCCGGCCGCCGCCCGTAGCGGTCCCGTTACGAGATCCGGTCAACGGCGGAGCGGGCAAGGCTGATCAGCGTCGGGCGCAGTCCGTCCAGCTCGACGGTCTCGAGCTCGTGGATGGCATCGTCGACCAGCGACTCGGCCTCCTTGCGCACCCTGCGCAGCGCGTCGCTCGAAGTCACCAGCTGGGCCACCCTTCCAACCTCGTCGTCGCCGAGCGAGCCGGCGAGCAGACGGCGCACCTCGGGGCCGACCAGGCGGTCCTCGGCCGCATAAATAAGAGGAAGGGAGACCACCCGCTGACGGATGTCAAGACCGACCGGCTTGCCGGAGCTAGGGCTGAAATCGACCATGTCGTCCGCCATCTGGAACGCGATACCGACCAGGTCGCCGTACCGGCGCAGCGCCTCGACGACCTCGGGCCTGGCTTCCGAAAGCTGAGCGCCCGACGCGCACGCGGCGGCGAAAAGGGCAGCGGTCTTGCCGCGCACGACCCGCAGATACGAGTCGTGGTCGCCCGGGTACGCCCCGCGCAACGCCACGTCATCGATCTGGGATGCGCAAATGGCCTCGAGGGCCTCCGCGACCGTCGACGTCACTTTGCGGTTGCCGATCTCAGCGATCAGCCGTGTCGCCTTGGCGAAGTAGTAGTCGCCGACTGCGATAGCGCGCTCCGGCCCCTCGGCGGCGGCCACGGTCGGACGTCCGCGACGGTGGGTGCTCTCGTCGACGTAGTCGTCGTGGATGAGTGTGGCGTTGTGGAGGAGCTCGACGGCTGCCGCAAGGCCTGCCGCACGTAGCGGATCGTGGCGTGGCCCAATCCCTGCCGTGAGCTGTACCAGCCGCGGCCGCAGGCGCTTGCCGCCCGCCTCGACGAGCCGCCGCATCGGCGCCGCCACCGGTTCGGGATCGACCAGCAGCTGCCGCAGCAGCTCGAGCTCGACGAGGGTCTCCGAGCCTTCCTGGCGATGCCGCGCCCGCGCCTCGCCGAAATCACCCTCGAGCTGTATGGCGAGCTGCCGGTGGCGCGGACCGTCGAGCTCTACCGCGAACACCGACTGCCACCGGCCCAGCACGAGGTCGCCCTGCTCGACTAACAGCGTTGCGAAGGCGGTCAGGAGCATTTGCCGGCAGTGGGCGTGACCGTTGACCGGCTCGTCGACTGCAATATCGATCCGCCGCGCAAAGTCGTCGTGCTCGTAACCGGCTCCCTGTGGCGCTATGCGCTCGAGCATCGTCTCGAAATCTCGGAGCAGAAGCGGCTCGTTTTCGTTGACCGCAAGTCCGACAGTCGTATGCAGCGACTGGATGTGGATGCGCCCGTCTCGCAGGCCGGATCGCCGGACCTCGTGGCGCAGACGGTCGGTGATGTCGATGAACTGTGTTGCCCGCTTGGTCTCGAAGCGGATCCGCCTGCCCGTCATCGTCCAGCCTCGAGGGCCTGGAGCAGCATCTCTCGCGCGGCGGGAGCGGCCTCGCCCGACGCTGCGGCTGACGAGAGGACCTCGATCGCCGACGCAAACCCGACCTGGACCTGCTGGGGCGCCGCGTCGGCCAGCAGCCGCGAAGATCGCGCCAGACAGAGATCGCCCATGAGAAGCGTGGGCGGCGGGGCGGCGAGTCCGCCGAGGCCCTGAAGCCGGACGCCGACCTCGACCAGAGCCGCCGCGAGCGCGAGCTTCTGCTGAGCCACCGGCTCGTAACCGCCGACTACGTCGAGGTATGAGCGATAGGCGTCGCCGAGCCCGTCGGCCCACAGGCCCTCCAGTCGCTCAAGCTCGCGGTCGATGACCTGGGTGCTCACGGCACGGGCTCGACGAGTGTGGCGGCCAGCTGCCTGAAGGCGGAAAGCGCGCGCAAGCAGGACTCGTCGTCGCGCGTGACCACGTAGTAGAGGCCGAACCCGAGCACCGTGTTGAGGACCAAGGGCACGAGGACCTCGCGTGGCACGGTGAGGCGGACGCGGCCGTCCTCCTCCAGGCGGTCGAGCTGCTCCTGGATCACCTCGCGGTACCGGGTGAACAGCTCGGGCAGGTAGGCACGGAGACGCTCCGTGCGGGGGGCCTGCACCAGGAGGTCAAACGCCGCGAGCTGGACGTCACCGAGCCGGCGAAGGGAGTCCCAGAGCGACTCGACGCCGACCTCGAGCACCTCCAGCGGATCGGTCAGCTGGTTGAGCGTCCGCCGGAGCTCCTCGACCGAACGGGCGGTCAGGTAACGCCAGGCCTCGACCAGGAGCTCCGACTTGGTGGGAAACCAGTACTGGAGATTGCCGATCGCCACGCCTGCCTTGGTGGCGATCGCCCTCACGCTCGTGCCCGAGTAACCGTTTTCGAGCAGCGACTCCGCCGCTGCATGGATGATCTGATCTCGGGTGCTCTCAGTCGCGGTGGCCCCGGTCATACGTATGTACCAGTGTACTTAGGCGGGGAACCGGAATGGGGTGGGCCACGGTTCAAGGGATAATTCGTCCGGCTGTGCGAAGCATCGCCGAGGTATTTCCCAACCGGCTATGCGGCGTGCTGCGCACCGAGAACGCAGACGCCGGGTTCCAGGCGTGCCTGGCGGCGGTCGAGGGCGGCGTACGCACGATTGAGATCACCAAGACCGTCCCCTCGTGCTTTGAGCTGATCCGGGGCTTGATCGCCAGTACCGGAGGGCGCTACCCGGTAGGAGTCGGCACCGTTTGGGATCCCGGTGCGGTGACCGAGGCCAAGGAGGCCGGGGCGTCGTTTGTGGTGACGCCGGTCGTGCTGCCCGAGGTCGCGGAGGCCTGCCGCCGCGAGGACATCCTCTGCGTCTTGGGCGCCCTGACCCCGACCGAGATCTACCAGGCGCGGCTGGCGGGCGCCGCCATCGTCAAGGTGTTCCCGGTCGCGCCGGTCGGCGGGCCGGCATACATCGAGGCTCTCAACGGGCCGATGGGCGGCGTGCCCTTCTGGGTGTCGGGCGGCGTCGCGATCGAAGACATCGGCGCTTATCTGCGCCTCGGGGTCAAAGCGGTCGGCTTGACGGGGTCGCTCTTTCCGGCCGAGGCGCTGGCCCGTCGGGACTTTGGCCTGATCCGCGCCAACGCCGAGCGCGCTGCCGCCGCCGCCTCCTCCTCGATCTCCAGCTAACCCCGGTCACCAGGAGGGCAGGGGCGGCCGGGCACCGCCCAACCGCACTTTGTCCTCATCCCTCCGAACGTTGCGGGGAGTCGGCTTTTCCATAGGCTCTTCCGTTCCGGGAGGAGTTCAGGGGCGCGAATCCGGTCGAGTCAGCGCGTCATGGAGTCGACGGTGGAGCTCCGGCCGTTGAGCGCCCCGACAAGGGGGAACCAGGAGGGTTCCCTCTTGTAGTCAGCATCCCGCGTGGTAGTTGCACATCGTGACGACGATGTCGGAGTACATATTCCTGATCTGGCCGCCCGTGGCGATAAGCGCCACGATCACGAGGAGAGCGACCAGGGCGAGGATGAGCGCGAACTCGACCATCCCCTGGCCGGCTTCACGCCTTCCGAGAAACATCAGCCGCCGAGCCTGGGCTTTGAGCGCGAGCGGGACCGGGCGTGCGGTCGGTCAGCAGCCGACGTGGTAGTTGCACATCGTCGCGGTGATGTTCGAGAACGTGTTGATCACCTGGTGGCCGGTGGCGATCAGAGCGATGACCACGATGAGCGCGACCAGGGCCAGGATGAGCGCGTACTCAACCATGCCCTGACCGGATTGCGCCTTGGATATACGTTTCATTCTGGGTCCTGACCTAGAAGATTAACTTGCGAGCCGCTCTCTTTGGTCGCTGCGCGTTCCAGCGCCTGCTCTACGACCACCCTAACCATGCGTTTCCGCCAGAAATGGCTGAGGTCGGCGTTGTCCAGCGGTTTGGCGGGCTTGGCGGCGATTTCAGCAGTTTCACGGATCGTGTCGTGATCGGCTCGCTTTCCCTTCAGGAACTCTTCAGCCGCATGGGCCTCGAGCGGGTGAGAAGCTACAGCGGAAAGCACGATGCGGCATGCGCTGACCGTGTCCCCGTCAAGCTGAATGGCGACTGCCGCGCCGGCGATGGGGAAATCAATCGAGCCTCGCCGCCGGAGCTTCACATATGCGCTGCGGGTCCCGGGCGTCACGCTCAGGCGCAGCCCGGTCACGACCTCGTGTGGCTGCTTCGCCAGGTACTCCATCCCGTCGTCCTGGTAGAGCCGCTCGACCGCGATCTCCCGCTCGCCATCCGGCCCGTCGAGCGTCACCATGCCGTCGAGGGCGATCGCCATCGGGGCGGTGTCCGACGAGGAGACGGCCCAGCAGCGTGGGCTACTTGGCGCGACCAGGCAGATGTCCCCGTCTTTCTTCATGCAGAATCCTGCGGCCTTCCTCCACTCGTACGTCATGTCGTAGTAGTTGCAGCGCGTGTCGACGCAGAGGTTGCCACCCACCGTGCCCGCGTTGCGAAGCGGGGGGGACGACACCAGGCCGGCAGCCTCCGCGTAGCCGGTGAAGGTCGCGGTGAGGTGCTCGTCGCGGGCAGCCGAGGCCAACGTGACGCCGGCCCCGACCCGGCATTCGCCCGGCGCGCCGCGGATCTCGCGGGACAGGAAGCCAAGTCCGATCAAGGTGTCGACGTCGAACTGCCGCCGCTTGAGCTTCGGGAACAGGTCGGTGCCGCCGGCGACGAACATCGCGCGCGGGCCGAGGTCCGCCGCCATGGCCGCGGCCTCGCGCGCGCTCTTCGGCCGCAGGTACTTAAATCGCGGCAGACGCAGCACGGTCCAGGTCTCTGGGTGGCGGTTCCACTTTGATGATCGGCGGATATGGGATGGCCGGAAAGCGTGTCGGGCCAAAACGCGCAGGCTCGCCCTTCCCTTTTCGCCTCAGCGCCTCGACGATCTTCTCGGGCGTGACCGGAACCTCGTCGATCCACACGCCAAGCGCGTCGTAGACGGCCGCGCACAGAGCGGGGGGTACCGGGAGCAGGGGTCCCTGGCCCGCCTCTTTCGCGCCGTACGGGCCTTCGGGGTCGACCGTCTCGACGATGAAGGTTTCCACGTCGGGCATGTCGAGGAACGTCGGCGACTTGTATTCGAGCATCGAGGGCCACTTGTGCAGGCCTTTGCGGAACGCCTGCTCCTCCATTAGAGCCTCGCCAAGGCCCATGTACACGCTGCCCTCGATCTGGCCCTCGACGAGCAACGGGTTGATGGCCCGCCCGACGTCGTGAGCGATCCAGATCTTGTTGACGTCGATCAGACCGCTGCGTGCGTCAGCGTCGAGCTCGACCACGCACGCGGAGTAGCTGTAGGCAGGGCTGGGTCCGACGCCGGCGCCTTTGTACGGCCCCGCGATCTTCGGAGGCGTGTAGCTGCCGGCGCTGGTCAACGTGCCGAACCGGGACTCCGCAAGGACGCTCGCCTCCTCGAAGCTGAAGTCGCCGACGCGGCTTCCACCGACTTCCACCGCCGAAACTCCGCATCCCATCTTCGCCGCGGCGGCCTCGACCAGCAAGTCGCGCATCCTCCGCGCCGCCTGGATGGCGGCGTTGCCAGCCATGAAGGTCACGCGAGACGAATACGACCCGAGGTCGATCGGCGTGGTGTCGGTGTCGGCGGTGACGAGCCGGATGTCGGCCGGCTGAAGGCCGAGCTCCTCGGCGACGATGGTGGCGAGCACGGAGTCCGAGCCCTGGCCGATGTCCATCGCGCCGCAGTAAACGGTGACGCCACTGCGGTCGACCTTGATCTGCACCTCGGAATGGGGCATGTCGTTCCAGTAGATCGCCGTCCCGGCCCCAGACAGGTAGCTTGAAATGGCAAAGCCCATCCCGTGACCGGGGCGCCTGCTCCGTTTGCTGTAGCCGGACGCTTCGATCACGCGTTGTGAACACTCCTCCAGCCCGCACGAGGTGATGCGCAACCAGTTCACTGCGCGAGTCATCGGCTTGACGAAGTTGGCGCGCTTCAATTCGGCGGGGTCGAGGCCGAGGTCATGCGCGATCTTTTCGAGGTGCAGCTCGAGCGCGAAGCGCGGCTGCGGTGTTCCATGGCCGCGCTTGGGACCGCACGGCGGCTTGTTGGTGAACACGCGGCAACCCTCGAATCGGTAGGCGGGGATGTCGTAGGTCACGGTCTGAAGCGTGCCCGTGTAGAAGGTGGATGCCACTCCATACGACCCATATGCTCCGCCGTCGAGCGCCGTGCGGAAATGCATCGCGGTGATCCGGCCGTCTTTGGTCACCCCGGTGCGGACCCACATCAGTACCGGGTGGCGGCCGCGGTGGGCGTAGAACACCTCTTCACGGGTCAGCGTGCACTTGACCGGCCGTCCGGTGAGCATCGCGAGCTTGCACACGATGATCTCGTGCGCAAACGGGTCCGTCTTGCCGCCGAACCCGCCCCCGTGCGAGGCGCCGATCACCCTGATGCGGTTCATCGGGAGCTCGAGCACCTTGGCGAGCGCTCGATGGACGTAATGCACCACCTGCGTCGACGACCAGAGCGTGACCTTCCCGTCAACGTAGGTCGCGATGGCGCTGTGCTGCTCCATCGGGAGGTGCGTGTTGCCCTGGAAGAAGAAGACATCCTCGCGGACGTGGTCGGCGCGCGCGAACCCGGCTTCGACATCGCCGAATTCCAGAGCCACGAGCTTGTGGATGTTGTTCGGGCCGCCGTAGTCCTGGATGCGCTCGTCCTTCGGCTCGGCGAGGGCCTCCTCGATCGACATGACAGGTTCGAGGACCTCGTACTCGACCGAGATCGCGTCGCATGCCGCAGCCGCTGTCTCATCGTCGGTGGCGGCGACGGCGGCGATCGGGTCGCCGACATATCGCACCTTCTCGTGCTCGAGCGCCCGCTCGTCCTGGGTCACCGGGAGGATCCCGAACTTCACGGGCAGGTCGTGGCCTGTGATCACCGCCTGCACTCCCGCCATGCGCCTCGCTGCCGATGTGTCGATGGCGAGGATGCGCGCGTGCGGGTGGGGGCTGCGCAGGATCCGGCAGTGGAGCGTGCGCGGGAGCAGCATGTCGTCGGCATAGATCGCGCGGCCGGTGACCTTGGCTACCGCATCGACCTTCGGCAGCGGCTTGCCTACGACCGAAAAGTCCGTCACCTCATTCGCCCCGCCGCGAGCTCGATGGCATCCAGGATCTTGGCGTACCCGGTACACCGGCAGAGGTTGCCGGCCAGCGCCTCGCGAATCTCATCGCGCGACGCTCGTACGTTGGACTCGAGCAGCGCCTTCGCCGACAGCAGGATTCCCGGCGTGCAGTAGCCACACTGCGCAGCGCCCAGCTCGGCGAAGGCCTGCTGGAGCGGATGCAGTTCCGACCCGCGCGCCATGCCCTCGACCGTCGTGACGGCACGCCCCTCGATCTGCACCGGCAGCACCAGGCAGCTCAGCTCGGGCTGCCCGTCGACCAGCACCGTGCACGTGCCGCACTCACCGAGCTCGCAACCGTGCTTCGTGCCCGTGAGCTGCATGTCCTCTCGCAGCACTTCGAGCAGCGTCTTGTGCACTGGTACAAGCAGCTCGGCGCGCTCGCCGTTGACGTCGAGGGCCACGACGACGCGTTCGACGTCACGGGTCATCTCGCCCTTCATACGCTGTCGAGCATAGCTTTCACGGCTTTGGCGCAGGCCCAGAGGTCAGGCGCAACCGCGTGAGCACGCGTGGACAGCGGAGGCGGGTCGTCGGGATGGACCAGGATGGTCCACATCCCCAGCGCGAGGGCCGGCTCGATGTCGTTCTCCTCGCGGTTGCCTATGACCACGCAGTGGCCGGCGGGCGCGCCGCTCCAGCGCATGGCCATCTCGAACACCGCCGGATGAGGTTTCAGGTGGCCCGCGTCGACAGATGTGACCACCGCGTCGATGTGCTCGGCCATCCCAAGCAGCTTGAAGTCGTCCCAGTAGCTTTCCGAATCGCGCCAGTACGTGTTGCTGGCGATGACTGTGCGCATGCCGAGCTCGTGAATGGCGCCGAGCAGCTCGATCGCGCCGGGAAGCGGCTTCATGCGGTCAGCCACGGGCAGGGCCATGGCGCGCCGGATGCGAATGACGGCGGCTGGGTCCGCGGGGATGCCCTGCCTGGCGAGCGAGCCCTCGATCAACTCCTCGGCCGCCACCGACATCCGGGCCTCCGTGGTGAGGCTTCGCGCCTCGTCCCCGGCGCGGCTGCTGCGGACCAGGTCGGCGACCAATGCGTCGACCTTGGCCGGCTCCAGGTGAGGCATCGCGGCCGCGATTCTCTGGCGCCGGCCCAGCGCGTCCGTCTCGCGAAAAGGCCACGAGTTCGGCCACAGCGTGCCGCCGACGTCCACCATCGCCACCTCGAGGGCTCTTGGCACCGGGCTCTATCATCGCCTGATGCTCAGGTGGTTGACGGCCGGGGAGTCGCATGGTCCACAGCTCACCGTCGTGATCGAGGGATTGCCCGCCGGCCTCGAATTCTCGGAAGAAGACCTGCGGCGAGACCTTGCACGGCGCCAGGGCGGCCATGGTCGCGGCGGCCGCCAGAAGATCGAGACCGATGTCGCGCGAATCACGAGCGGCGTGCGCGGCGGGGTCACGATCGGCAGCCCGGTGACCCTCGTGCTCGAGAACAAGGACCACGCCAACTGGACGGCAGAGATGTCCGTCTCCAAGGAGGGTTTTGCCCCCAAGCCGGTGACCAGGCTTCGACCCGGGCATGCCGACCTCGCCGGAGCGTTGAAGTACGGCCACCAGGACATCCGCAACGTGCTCGAGCGATCGTCGGCGCGAGAGACCGCGACGCGCGTCGCCGCCGGCGGCGTGGCCCGCAAGCTGCTCGGCCATTTCGGGGTCGAGATCCTCAGTTTCACGCAGTCGATCGGCACGATCGACATCGGCTACGAAGGTTGCGACGTGGATAAGGTGACTGGTGAACAGATCGAGTCCTCGCCCGTCCGCTGTCCAGTCCCTGACGCTTCCGCGCAGATGGTTGCCCTGATCGACGAGGTCAGCGAGCTCGGCGACACCCTGGGCGGTACGTTCCGGGTCATCGCCCGCGGCGTGCCGCCCGGGTTGGGAAGCTACGTCCATTGGGATCGCAAACTCGACGGGCGGCTGGCGCAGGCGGTGCTCTCGATCAACGCGATCAAAGCGGTGGAGTTCGGTGCGGGCTTCTGGGGGGTGGCTCGCCGTGGATCGCAGTTCCACGACGAGATCGAGTACACGGGCGGCCGCTTTCACCACCTGAGCAACCGCGCCGGCGGCCTGACCGGCGGCATGAGCAACGGAGAGCCGATCGACCTGCGCGTCGCGATCAAGCCCATCTCGACGATGAAGAAGCCGATGCGGTCTGTGGACCTCAAGACAAAAGAGAAGGTGGAGGCCCATTACGAGCGAAGCGACGTCTGCGTCGTCCCGGCGGCAGGGGTGATCGGCGAGGCTGTGGTGGCGCTGACCCTGGCCGATGCCTTCCTGGAGAAGTTCGGCGGCGACTCGATGGCGGAGATCGAGCGGAACCATCGCGGCTACATGGAATCCATCGGTCAGTAGAACGCGGGGAGGAATGGCCGGCAAGCTGATGACGATGGCGGAGGCGATCCGCCAGTTCGTCACGGACGGCTCGACCGTCGCGATGGGGACGGCCCTCGAACCGCTGATCCCGTTCGCCGCCGGCCACGAGATGATCCGCCAGCGCCGTCGCGACCTCGAGCTCGTCGGGCCGATCTCCGATGCGCTGTTCGACCAGCTGATCGGCGCGGGATGCGTGCGCCGCGTGACGGCCGCCTGGATCGGGAACGTGTCAGAAGGGCTCGGGCACTGCTACCGGCGGGCGTGCGAGCAGGAGATGCCGCGCGAGCTCGAGGTTCGGGACCACACCAATTTCTCGATCGCGCTCGCCTTATGGGCCGCCGCATGGAATGTTCCGAGCCTGCCCACCCGGACGCTCCTGGGCAGCGACATCTTCACCACCAATCCCGGCGTGCGGCCGGTGCGGGGCGAGATTGTCGAGGTCGACGCGGTGCATCCCGACGTTGCGATCGTCCACGTGCAGCGCGCCGACACAGATGGGAGGGCGCATGCGTGGGGGCCGCTAGGGATTACCGAGGAAGCGGGGCTCGCGGCCGACGCCGTGGTCATCACCTGCGAAGAGCTGGTCGGGCCGGAGGTGACGCTGAGCGACCCCAACCGGATACTTTTCCCCGAGACGAAGGTGGTCGCCGTCGTGCACGAGCCGGGAGGCGCGCACCCGTCTCCGGTGCAGGGCTACTTCAAGCGCGACCACGCGTTCTACCGCGAATATGCGGAGCAGTCGCGCTCGGCGGCCGGATATGAATCGTGGCTGAACAAGTGGGTTCTCGACGTCGCCGACCGGGCGACATACATGACACGGATCGATTCGGACGTATTGCGCATCTCCAAGCACCGGCCGTCGGTCCCGGCGGACTACGGTGATGAATAGCTACACGCCGCAGGAGATGATGGTCGCGGTCGCCTCGCGAGAGATCCGCGACGGCGACATCGTTTTCGTGGGCATGCGGCTGCCGATTCTTGCCTACGCGGTCGCCCGGAATGCGCACGCGCCGACCGCCCGGGGCCTCTTCGAGGTAGGGCTGATGCGCGACCAGCCCGCGGCCGCATTCCTCGGCACGATGGGCGATCCGCCGAACGTCTCGGGAGCCCTCTGGGCGACACGCATGTCCAACTTGATGGGGCTCATGGCCCAGGGGCGCGTCGACCTCGGGTTCATCGGCGGGGCGGAGGTGGACAGGTTCGGGAACCTGAACACCTCGTACATCGGCTCGCCGCAGCGACCGACAGTCAAGCTGCCGGGGAGCGGGGGAGCGGCCGACATCGCGATCCTCAGCCGCCGGTGGGTCACCTTGATGACCCACGAGAGGCGGCGGCTGGTGGAGCGTGTTTCTTTTGTCACCTCGCCGGGCCACGGGGACGGCACCCCTGGCTGGCGCAAGCGCAACGGGCTGCTTGGCGGCGGCCCGGTCGCTGTCATCACGACCCTGTGCGTGCTTCGTTTCCCCGAGGAGGGGGGTGAGGCGGTCCTGGCCTCGGTCCACCCGGGGCACAGCGTCGACGAGGTCCGCGCCGAGACGGGTTGGAACTTGAAGGTCGCTGATGATGTAAGCGAAACGTCAGCGCCGACCGAATCCGAGCTAGCCGCGATCCGACAATTCGATCCCGACGGCTTCTGGACCACGCCGTCCCGCTGATAAGGGCCGCCGTTACAAAGGACTGACGGGGCCGCAACGACCGTCTGACATCGCCGCCTCATCTTGGGCGAAGACCTGATCGGGTCAAAACCACATTTTGAGGTGAGGACGAAATGAACCCGTTTGCAGCAGTCGCAGTCAAGATCGCGGGCGCGGGCGGCGCCGCTGCCCTTTTGAGCCTGGGCCTCGCCGGCGGCATGGCGCAGGCAGCCACCCCGACGCCCAAGCCGACGCCGTCAGCCGGTTCGACCCAGCCGGCGCCCGATCCGCGCGCCGACCGCCGCGCGATCTTTCGGGCCGTGTTCGAGTCGGAGGCGGACGTCCTGGGCATCTCGCCCAAGACCTTGCGCCAGGACCTTCGGAGCGGCCAGAAGGTATCCGACCTGGCCAAGGACAAGGGCATGACCGAGGAGCAGTTCGAGACCAGGCTCATCGCCACCGCTAGGCCGCGCCTCGAGACGCTGGTCGACCACAAGGTCATCACGCAGGCGCAGGCCGACAAGGCCATCGACCGCATCTCCAAGGGACACATCCCGTTCTGGAACGGACTTCACCGCAAGTAGCGTTCGCGCGCCTTGTTCGCGACCGCGATCTGCTTCCATTTGCGACGCTCGTCCTGACGCAGGCGAGCGTCGCTGCGCGCCGCGATCGCGCGCAGCTCGCGCTGGAGCTTGCGGTAGCTGTGGAGCCGGCCGGCATCCAGCGAGCCAGCCGCCAGGGCGGCTTTGATCGCGCATCCAGGCTCGGACACATGGGCGCAGTCGGGGAAGCGGCACAGCAGCGCGAGCTCTTCGATGTCCTCGAACAGGCTGCCCAACGCATCCTCGCCTTCCCAGAGCTGAGCTTCGCGCAGCCCTGGTGTGTCGATGATCATGCCGCCTCGCGGCAGTTGCACAAGCTGGCGGTGACTGGTCATGTGACGGCCCTCGCCCGACCGATGGATTCCGCGGGTGCGCATGAGGTCTGACCCGACGATCCGGTTGATGAGCGTCGATTTGCCTGCGCCAGACGGGCCCAGCAGCACTCCGGTCCGTGCAGGCTGCAGACTCCGGGTGATCTCCTCGATCCCCTCGCCGGTCACGCTGCTCGTGACGATCACTGGAGTGCCCATCGACACGGCCGCGAGCTCATCGCGGAGCTCCTCTGCCGAGCCTGCGACGTCGGCCTTGGTCAGCAGGACCAGCGGCACTGCACCGCTCTGCCAGGCGATCGTGAGGTAGCGCTCGATTCTCCGCGCGTTGACGTCGGTCGCCGCCGCGACGACCATCGCGACGTCGACGTTGGCGGCCAGCACCTGCTCTCTGGTCTCGACGCCGGCGGCGCGGCGTGAAAAAGCGGTGCGCCGCTCGACGACCGCGCTGATGAGGCCGTCGTCCAGGCTCACCCAATCTCCGACTGCCGGGTCTCTGCGCCGGGCCGCTGCCCGGCGCGGGCCCAAGCCGTCGTGCACCAGGTACTCCGCGCCGTAGTCGGCGATGACCCGCGCCGGGATCTCACTTTCGCCGGCGATGGCTTTGAACTTTTCATCGAAGTAGGAGTCCCAGCCCAGAACGGCGAGCTGGGAGGAAATGTCGATTGACAACTCGAATCCTCCGAGAAATGCGGGTGGGCGGTATCGGTCCGCCCGCGGAGGATCGGTCTAGGAGACGGCTCCGGAGGCGGCCGACGGCCTGGAAACGGTCACTGCAAGCTCAGCCATTCGAACGCCACCTCCTGTTGAGATTTCTGCGCGGCGCAGCCTACCACGTCGAACGCACAGCCGGCCGGGAACTTGATTCGGCCGAGTCGAGAGGTCGAGCTGTACCGGGCTCAGCGGCCCTTGAACTCCGGCTTGCGCTTCTCCTTGAACGCCTTGATCCCTTCCTCGGCGTCCTCGGACACGAACACCCGACCGATCGCCTCGCGCTCGATCGCGAGCCCTAGGTCGAGCGGGCCGCCGTAGCCCTGCGTGATCGCGAGCTTGGCGTGGCCGATCGCCACGCCCGGTCCCGAGGCGAGCCTGGCCGCATACTCGATCGCGCCTGCGCGGCACGCTGCCGCATCCGGAAACAGCTGATCGACGATGCCGGCGTTCTTCGCCTCGGCGGGGTTGAGCGTGGTTGCGTTCGCGATCATGTCCAGACCCTTCGACAAGCCCACGAGTCGTGGCAGCCTCTGCGTGCCGCCCGATCCCGGGAACAATCCCAGGTTCACCTCGGGGAGGCCGATCTGATAGGTGCCTTCGGCGGCGAAGCGCAGGTCGCACGCGAGCGCAAGCTCGAGGCCTCCACCGAGGCAGTGGCCTGCGATTGCCGCGATGAACACCAGGGGCGTGTTCTCCATCTTTCGAAACGCCTCGTGTGCGAGGAGAGCGAGCATGAAACGCGAACGTGGCGTCCCCGCGGCGAACACGGAGACGTCAGCGCCGGCCGAGAAGAATTTTTCAGATGAGCTTGTCACCACGATGGCCGACTTGATGGTCATGTCCACCCGCGCGTCGTCGATCGCACTGGCGAATTCACGCAGGAAGGCGTAGTCGTATGTGTTTACCGGCGGCCGGTCCAGGACGATGACTCCGACGCCGCCTTCCTTCTCCAACCTCACTGACATCCCACTGCCCTCCTAACCCCCGGTTCTGCCGACGCCGATAATTGAAGCACTGACCAAATAACCGAAGAGGGGTGCCCACGAATGGCGACGATGATCATCGAAGGCGACAGGACCAAGGCTGCGTCCGGCAAGACGTATGAGGTCCGTAACCCGGCCACCGGCGAAATCGTCGACGAGGTCCCGTCGGGTGGCCCGGCCGACGTCGACAGGGCGGCGCAGGCGGCCGCGAAGGCGTTTGGCACGTGGTCGAAGCTTCCCTCCAACCAGCGCCGCGAGATCCTTCACAAGGCCGCCGACCACATGCTGAAGAAGGTCGACGAGATTGCAGTCATCCTCACCAAGGAGCAGGGCAAGACGCTGCTGGAGTCGCGCCTCGAGGCGAGGCGGTTCGGCGAGAACATCGGTTGGTTCGCGGACCTCGCGGACAAGATCCACGGCCAGTACGTGCGGCTCCCGGACCTCACCACCTATGGCCTCGTCATCCGTAAGCCCATCGGCGTGTGCGGCGCCATCGTGCCCTGGAACTTCCCGCTGACGCTGGCGGCCAACAAGGTTGCTCCGGCCATTGCCGCCGGCAACACGGTCGTGCTGAAGCCGGCGAGCACGACCCCGCTCTCCACCCTCGCCTGCATCGAAGCTCTGATCGAGGGCGGCCTCCCGGAGGGCGTGATCAACGTGGTCCTCGGCCAGGCGACGGGCGAGGCGATCGTCGAGCACCCACTCATCCGCAAAATCGCCCTGACAGGTTCCACGCCCACAGGCAAGCGGGTGATGGCCAAGGCGGCCGAGCACCTGAAGAAGGTCACGTTGGAGCTTGGCGGCAGCGACCCGTGCATCGTGCTCGACGACGCCGACGCTGAAGGCGCCGCGCGCGCCATCTCGGTCGGCCGGTTCTTCAACTGCGGGCAGCAGTGCCTGTCCACCAAGCGCCTGTACGTGCAGGAGGGTATCTACGACGCCCTGATGGAGAAGCTGGTCGCGCGCGCGTCAAAGCTGAAGCCGGGCAACGGCCTCGACAAGGACAGCCGCATGGGGCCGATGCACACCGAGACGCAGCGCGCGGAGGTCGAGGCCCAGGTCAAAGACGCGATCGAACGCGGGGCGAAGGTCGTCTTTGGAGGCGGCAGGCCGAAAGGCTCGGAGTACGACAAGGGCTGGTTCATCGAGCCCACGATCCTCGAGAACGTGCCAGATGGGGCGCGCATGTGGACTGAGGAGGTCTTCGGCCCGGCGCTGCCGGTCCGCAAGGTGAAAGACCTCGACGAGGCGCTGCGCCTCGCCAACGACACCCAGTTCGGCCTCGGCTCGTCGATCTGGACCGGCAACATGGCGGCCGCTCACCGGGCTGTGATGGAGCTGGAGGCGGGCTACACGTGGGTCAACGCGCTGGTCATCGCCCACGACGAGCTTCCTTTCGGCGGCACGAAGCAATCGGGCTTCGGCAAGGAGCATGGGGTCGAGGCCTACATGCAGTACACCGAAGAGAAGTCGGTCGTCTATGGCGGGATATAGCGGCTTGACAGGCCACTCGTAACCCGACCGGGTACTGAATCGGCGTGAGAATCGGAGTTGTCGTCGTCGCTGCCCTGGTCCTGCTCGCGGGCGCGGTCTTCGCCGGCCAGGGCCTTGGCTACATCCCGGGCAGCTTCATGACCGGTGACATCCACTGGTTCTGGATCGGCTCGGGGATGATCGTGGTCGGCCTCGCCCTGGGCGCGGCCGCGCTCCTGCGCCGGCCCGCCAAGGGCGCCTGATCCGCCCATCCCCGACGTGGGGAGGGTCGGAAGCGCAACTAATTACGCGGTGCTGCCGTTGAGCCTATCCCAGTGGGACTGGCACTCGACACAGCGCGTAGCGGCCGGCTGATACGCGAGCCGGGCTTCCGGGATGCGGCGGCTGCAGCCTTCGCAAATCCCGTAAGCGCCTTCGCGCAGCCTTTCGAGCGCGCGCTCGACCTGCTCGAGGTTCTGGTCGAGGAGGTGGACCAGGAGATCGGTGGTCTCGCGGTCCGACAGCGCCTGGGCGAGGTCGGTGTCCTCGGGAATCCCTGTGATCACTCCGCCGACTACCTCGCTCAGCGGTCGGTGAAGCCCGGCTTCCTCGCCACACTGAGCGGCCAGGAGCTCGAGCTGTCGCCTGTCGGCCTCCAGCCGTTCCTTGGGTGCGTCTTCGGGTCTCTTCTTCATGGCCATTGCAAACCCCCGTCCAAACTGATTACAGGCTCGGGCGACGTTTTGGATTCGACAGCCACAACGCACGCGGTGGGCCGGGTACCCGGTCGCGCACAATTAGTCGCCTGATGCCGATGACGATCCCCGCGAAACTCCTCGCCGCAGCCGCCGCGGCGGTCGTCCTGGCCGGCTGCCAGACCGGCTCGGATTCCCACCCGGTGCCGAGCGTAGCGCAGATCGGCAGCGACCTCAAGTGCGCCGGTGGAGACCATGGTTTTGAAGACGCGCAAGCCGGTTGGGGATTCTGCTACCCGGGGACCTGGCGATACCAGCTGAAATCGCAGGGCAGCCAGAGCCCGGCGCCGGCCGAGCTCGACCTCACCTTCGACATCACCGACATCCCGTGCGCCTCGGCTCCTCCCGGCGGCGGCGCCCCCGTGTGCTCGCCCGACGCCGGCCTTTTCGCGTTCATGATCGTCTCGACCTTCGATCGCGGTGACTCGGCCACCCTTTCCGCCTGGGAGGCGGCGAACCTGAACCCTGTCCCAGATGCCCAGCCCATCCAGTGGGGCAACTCGGTCGAGGCGGCCAGGTTCGCCGACGGGCGGCGCATTGCGCTGACGGCCCACCACGTCGTAATCCTCGACCTGCACTCGGGCCAGGGCCACCTCGACCTGGAGACGGAGATGTCGGCCCGGCTCAACACCTGGAAGTTCAGCTACTAGCGGCCTCGCCGCGGCCCGGTTTAGCCGGGGCGCTTGAACAGGGACTGCATCTTGATCGCCAGGCCCATGTCGCCTTTGATCTTGAGCTTGCCCTGCATGAAGGCCGCAGTGCCGTCCAGCTGGCCCGTCATGATCTTGACCCAGTCGCCGGCATCGGCCATCAGGGTGAGGTTGGCCGGGTCTGCCGGCTCGCCTTTTCCGGATTCGGCCTGCCCGTCGTGGATCTTGACCCACCACTTGCCGCCCTGGTCGCCGCTGAGGTCGAACTGGATGGTCGCCTTGGTGCTGCCGGCCTTCTCGGGCAGGATGTACTGCGGCAGGTGCTCGACGATCTGGTCGGGTGTCAACTGGACTTCAGACATCTGCTCCTCCTGAGCAATCGCAACGACCGGCTGCGTTTCATCTTAGCTAGACCTAAGGCGCGGCCGGACAAGCCCTCGACGGATCTTCGGCGCCCATGCGGCCCACTCGCCCCCATGCCTCCAGCATGGCGGCCCCAAAGGTTTGCGCTGCTCGCTCACGAATCGACCTGATGCGCTCGCCCCGCTGCTCGTCACCTCAACTGCGGTCCCCGTGACGCAGTCACGGGAGGGTGCCCCTGGATCGCCGAATCTCTCGCCGAGGTTTTTCGGCCGCACCTCTCGGTCGGCGAGAATTCCTGGAATGGCCATCGAGCTTGGGTTGACCGAGGTAGCGGCGGACGTCTTCGAGCTGCGTCTGCCGATTCCTTTCGAGGACGGCCTGGTCAACGTGTTCCTCTTCCCGGACGGCCGCGAGGCCGACCTGCTCGACTGCGGGATGAACTCGGCGGAATCGGTGGAAACCGTCCACGCCGCGCTCAAGCACCTGGGCGCGACCAGGCTGCGGCGGCTGCTCGTGACCCATATTCACCCCGACCACTACGGCGCAGCCGGCGCTTTCGCCGGCGAGGGGCTGGCCGACCTCTACATCCACCGTCTCGAGGTTCCGCTCGTGCATCCTCGATACGTCGAGCTCGAGCACCTGGTCAAGGAGGTGCGCACATACCTGCTCGTCAACGGAGTGCCGGCCGCCGAGGCCGAGGTCCTCAGCAACTCCCAGCGAGCCTTGAGCCAGGTCGTCAAAACGGCCGAGCCGTCGGTCCAGCTCGATGGCGCCGAATCGATCCGCATCGGCGCCCGGGTCATGCGTGTGGAGTGGACGCCCGGTCACTCGCCGGGCCACATCTGCCTCTATGCCGAGCTGGACGGGTTGCTTTTTGCGGGCGACCAGCTGCTGCCTGACCTCTCCCCGAACATCGGCCTGCACCCGCAGAGCACCCCGGACCCGCTGCACGAGTACCTGGACGGCCTGAAGCGGCTGGCTGCCTACCGGCCGAAGCTGGTTTTGCCGGCGCACGGCCGGCCGTTCACCGACGCATCAGGCCGGGTCGATGTGCTGGTCGCACACCATCAGCGCAGGCTGGAGCAGATCGTCGAGATCGTCGGCCGCGCGGAGATGACCGCGTGGCAGGTCGCGCTGGAGCTTTGGGGCCCTCGCGACCAGCTTTACGAGAAGCGGCTTGCCCTGCAGGAGGGCCTAGCGCACTTGCAGGCGCTGGCCGTCGAGGCGAGGCTGGTCAAGTCGGTCACGCCGTCCGCCGTCCGCTGGCGGAGGCCTTGATTCCGAGGGGCAGCAGGCCGGCGGGGTAGCATCCGACGCCGACCACGCCGGGCCCCGCGTGCGTGCCCACGACCGGGCCGAGCGGCTGGATCAAGAGCGTCTCGGCGACAGTCTCCAGCTCACGCGCCACGCGCTCGGCGTCGGCTTCAGCGTCCGCGTGCCCGACGATGATGCACACGCCACCGCCGCGGTCGACCGCGCGAGTCAACTCGACAATCCGGTTCAGCGCCCGCTCGAAAGTGCGCACACGCTCGAGGGGAGTCACCTGTCCGTCCCGAATGCACAGCACGGGCTTGACCTGGAGGACAGATCCCATGAGCGCCCCGGCGCGGCCGATGCGGCCGCCCCTGCGCAAATACTCCAACGTGGCGACGGAGAAGTAGGTCTCTACGCCGTCTCGCATCTCCTCGATCCTGGACTGGATCGAGGCGCCGTCCATGCCCTGCGCCGCGAGCACCGACGCGGCGAGGGTCACCAGGCCGAGCGACATGGAGACGACGTGCGAGTCGATGACTCGAACGCGTTTGTGGGCGGTCATCTCAGCGGCCTGGCGCGCGGACGCATAGGTGCCGCTGAGCTTCTCGGATATGTGGATCGAGACCACCTCGGTGTGGTCTTCGAGGAGCCGCGTGTAAGTCTCGGCAAAGCGGCCGGGCGAAGGCTGCGACGTGGTGGGATGGGCCGTCGCGTTGGGCAGCCGGCGGTAGAACTCGGCCGGCGTGATGTCGACGCCGTCGAGGTAGGTGCGGCCTTCGAAATGGAGGGTCAGGGGGACCACGGAGATCGAGCGTGTGGCGGCGAGGTCGTTGGGGAGGTCCGCTGTCGAGTCGGTGACGACGGCTACGCGGGAGGAGCTCAAGACAGCGGCTCGATCGGTCGCTCGTCGGGCTGAGGGTCGTCGTGGCGGCGGTATTTTCGGTTGCGGATGAACCGATTCTCGAGAGGCCGGATCGCGATCAGCATCACCAGCACGATGAGCGTGGTGAAGATGGCGATTGCGTAATAGCCGAAGCCGACGGCCATTCCGATCGACGCGACCACCCAGATCGACGCGGCGGTGGTCAACCCCCTTACGTCGACGCCCTGCCGCAAGATGGCGCCCGCGCCGAGGAATCCGACGCCGCTCACGATCTGGGCGGCGATGCGCGTGGGGTCGACCCGAGTTCCGAAAGCGGGTTCCAGGCCGAGGCTCGTGAACATGCTCGAGCCGACGGCGATCAGCGCCATGGTCTTCATTCCCGCCGCGTGGCCACGAATCTCTCTTTCGGTGCCGAGCAACAGACCCAGCAAGAGGGCGACGAGAAGACGGAGGAAGAGGTCCAGGTCCCCGCTGAGTGGCAGGTCCTTCAGCCCCTGCCGGGGCGCCCTCCGGGCTTGTCCTGCGCTCCAGGCTCGTCCTTCGCGCCCGGCTCGTCGGGAAGCTCGGGTAGGTCCAGGCTGTTCACGAAATCGCGAAACACGGCGAGCCGTTCCTCGTCGACGACCGTCTCGGCGTGCTCCTTTTCGTCGCCGGCCTCATCCGGGTCGGGGATGATCCCGGCGCTGTCCATGACCTCCGCCGCGACAAAGATCGGGCACTCCACCCGCACCGCGAGCGCGATTGCGTCCGAGGGCCGCGCGTCGAAGTCAAGGTCGCGGCCGTCCTGCTTGATGTACAGCCGGGCGTAGAACACCTGGTCCGCCAGCCGCGTGACGACGATCCGCTTGATGCTGACGCCCAGGTCGCCGAAGGCCGTGGCCATGAGGTCGTGAGTGAGAGGCCGGCCCACCTGGTTGCCGGAGATCTTGCTGGCGATCGCCTGGGCCTCGAAGGAGCCGATCCAGATCGGCAAGTATCGGTCCGCCTCCTTCTCTTTGAGGATCACCAGGTGCTGGGCAGTCGGCATGTGGATCCGAATGCTGTCCACGGACACCTCGATGAGGTTTTTCATCCTCGCGTTCATATTACCCTCCGGGCATCGCCGTCCCAGCAATTGAGCGCGGCCCCCGCCAGAGGCTGCGAGCAGGGCGAACGTAAACTTCGAACGTGGCGAAGGGGAAGCGGGGGCGGGTCGTCCTGATCGACGCTCACAGTCTCATTTACCGGGCGTTTTTCGCCCTCCCTCCGATGAGCACGTCGGACGGGCAGGTGACGAATGCCGTGTACGGGTTCACCTCGATGCTGGCGATCGTTCTCGCGTCGCGGCCGGAGTTCGCCGTCGCCGCGTTCGACGTCGGTGCACCGACATTTCGGTCCAAGGAATACCTGGAGTACAAGGCGGGCCGGCGCGCCATGCCAGACGATCTGCGGCCGCAGATCGAGAAGGTCCGCGAGGTCCTTCAATCGTTCTCGATCCCGATCTACGCGATCGAAGGCTTCGAGGCCGACGACCTGATCGGGACCATGGCGAGGATCGCCGAAGAGCGCGGCCACTCGGTGACGATCGTCTCGGGAGACCTCGACTGTCTGCAGCTGGTCACCGAATCGGTCGAGGCGCTCGTACCGCGGCGTGGCATCACCGACACATTCGTCTATGGACCGGACCAGGTCCGGCAGCGGTATGGGTTCGAGCCGGCTCAGCTCATCGATTTCAAAGCCCTGCGAGGCGACACTTCCGACAACATCCCAGGAGTGCCGGGAGTGGGGGACAAGACCGCCGCGAAACTGGTCCAGGATTTCGGCACCGTCGAAGCGCTCCTGGATCGTGTGGACGAGCTGCCCGATGGCCGGCTGAAAACGTCGATCAAGGCCAATACCGACCAGGTGCGCCTCGGCAAGCGGATGGTGACGATCGTGCGCGACGTGCCGGTCGAGCTCGACCTCGAGAAGGCTCGCTGGACCCGCTACGACTACGAGAAAGTTCGCGTCGTCTTCGACCGGTTCGAGTTCCGGCAGCTGCTCGCGCGTTTTCCGCCGCCGGACCAGGTGCCTGTGCAGCCGAGCCTGGCCTTCGAGGCGGCCCCGCACCCGGCCGGCCTCCGGATCGTCGACGATGCGAGCGAAGCCGCGAGCCTGATCGACGGTTCGGCGAACGTTGGGGTCTTCACTTTCATCGAGGGCGCCGGCAGGGGCGCGCGTGTATGTGGCCTGGGCGTTTCGACGGGCGTCCACACTTTCTATGTCGCGAATCCCGCGGCGATGGATGCGGTGGCGAGCACGCTCTCCGGGAGACCCATCTCGGGCCACGACGCAAAGGAGACCGAGCTGGCGCTGCGGTCGCTCGGCGGCGGCAAGCGCGAGTGGGCTTTCAGCACGTTTCTCGCCGCCTATCTTCTGGGCGCCGGCTCCCGTGACCCGCGGCTCGAAGACCTTGCCCGGGAGTTTCTCGACGTGACCCTGATGAGCGCGGAGCAGCTGCTTGGCACCGGGCGGGCCGCGCGCAAGCCTTCCGCGGTCGAGCTCAGCGAGGCCGCCGAGTTTGCCGCCCGCCGCGCCGAGGCCATCCTCAACCTGCGGCCGCGCCTAGAGGCCGAGATGCGAAATCTCGGAGTCGACTACCTGTTCCACGAGATCGAGCTGCCCCTTGCCGGGGTCCTTGCGGACATGGAGAGCGAAGGCGTGGCGATCGACGTGCCGTATCTCAAAGACATGCAGGACGAGCTGGGCGTGCAGCTCGCGGCCATTGAGGCCGAGGTCGAGCAGGTGGCTGGTCAGAAGTTCAATCTCAACGCGCCGCAGCAGCTGGCCAAGGTCCTCTTCGAAGACCTGCGCCTGCCGGTCGGCAAGCGCACGAAGACTGGCTATTCGACCGACGCCGACACGCTTGAGGCGCTGAGAGAGAAGCACCCGATCGTCGGCTTGATCCTCGAGCATCGTCAGATTTCAAAGCTGAAGTCCACGTACGTGGACGCCCTGCCGCAGCTGGTCGACCCGTTGAGCGGCCGCGTCCACACCTCTTTCGGCCAGGCGAGCACGGCCACAGGCAGGCTCTCGTCGTCGAACCCGAACCTCATGAACATACCGATCCGCACCGAGCTCGGCCAGCGGATCAGGCGCGCATTCAAAGCCGGCCGCCCTGATCACGTCCTGGTGTCGGCCGACTACTCGCAGATCGAGCTGCGGATCGCGGCGCACCTCAGCGGCGACCCGGTGCTGCTCGGCGCGTTCGCCGCCGGCCAGGACATCCACAC
>JBAUTF010000156.1:0-1661 GCA_049582065.1 Candidatus Dormiibacterota bacterium
GTCCTGACCCGTGCGACAGCCAGCTGGCGCCTCTGCGGACCGTCTGACCGCCGACGACGGTCTCCCCCACTCTGATGAACGTGGTTCTAGTCGCTATGGCCGGCCACACCTAGTTGGGATACAAAGGCCCCTGGGGAAGAGCATTTCCTTACGCATTTCTGGGGAGAAGAAATCGACGAGAAGATGCAAGGAAACGTTGCAATTGAATTGGGAGCCCACGGGCGGACTCGAACCGCCGGCCTTCTCCTTACCAAGGAAGTGCTGGTGGACCAATTTCCTAATGGTGCTCTGCTTAGATCAAACTCAATGGATATCTGAAATAATCGCTGCCTAGCAGCGCTTCCTAGGAAACGCCATGTCTTGCTTCGGTAAATCCGGTCCGACTCAGCCGTTTGGCGCGAGAAGCGCGATCAAGAGAAGGTACCCGGGCATGTCCGTGGCGTGGGCTAGCCCCATCGTCCCGAGCCCTTCGCTTCACATGTTCCACAGTGCTTGAGTGGGTGACATGCGCGCGGCGCGCAGTGCGGGCATGAGCCCGGCGACGGCACCGATCATAAGGGAGGCGGCGAAGCCGCCGGCCCAGGCTTCGGTGGGGATGACGGTGGCCCAGCCTTTGGTGTAGGCGTAGACGGCCGTCGACACGACGCCGATGGCAACCCCGACCGCGCCGCCAAGCAGTCCGAGGAGGACGGCTTCGGAGAGGAACTGGGTACGGATGTGGCCTTTGGTAGCGCCTAGGGCGCGGCGCAGTCCGATCTCGGAGCGGCGTTCGAGGACTGAGATGATCATGATGTTGGCGACGCCAACCGCGCCGACCAAGAGGGCGACCGCGCCGAGTCCGAGGAACAGGCTGTTGAGGGCACCCTTGGCCTCGGCTTGAGCAACGAGGGCGGAGGAGGGTTGACTGACGTTTACCCCGCTGGGGTTCTCAGGGTTGGTGGTGGCAGCCAGGAGGTCATCGACGGCGTTGACCTGGTCGTTCTGGGCTCGTAGATAGATGGTGGAGGGATGGCCATCGAAGCCCAGGTACTTCTGTGCCGCGGGGTAGCCGACCAGGACGGAGGAGTCGATGGCGGGGACCAGCACTGCCGGTCTGAGGATGCCTGCGACGTAGAACCATTGACCGTCGACCCAGATCCGCTCGCCCGGGTAGATGCGGTCGATCCCGAGCCGCTGCGCGGCAGCCGCGCCGAGCACGGCAACGGGTTCTTGGGCGGTGGCCGCGTTGAGGTAGTGGCCCTGGGCGACGCTGGTGGCGACCACCGGGAGGAGGTCGAGAGATGCGGCTTGGACGGCTAGGGCGTTCGTGTTACCGGAGGGAATGTAGGGATTGCGGTAGGCGGCAGCGCCGCTGACCGCACCGGTGGTCTGCACCTGCTGCACACCGCTGATACGCCCGATCATGAGCGTGGCCGTGGTAGGCAGTTCCACGATGCCGCCGGTGAAGCTCTGCCCGTTGCTGACGGTGAGCAGGTTGGTGCCGAGCTGGTTGATCTCGTTGAGCAGGCCTGCCTCGGACGAGGCGGATAGGCCGAGCACGGCGACGATGGCGGCCACACCGATAGCGATACCGAGAGCGGACAGCCCGGCTCGCAACTTCCGCGTGCGCAGTCCCACGCTCGAGAGCCGGGCCAGGTCGGACAGCTGCAACCGTCTCCGAC
>JBAUTF010000157.1:0-6549 GCA_049582065.1 Candidatus Dormiibacterota bacterium
TGCGCGGATTGGACGCCGAACACGGTCACCGCGACCGCGATCGCGAGCTCGAAATCGTTGCTGGCGGCGGTGAAACCGAGGGTGGTGGCCTTCTCGTAGGAGAACCGCAGCGCCCAGGCTCCGAAGAAGGCGACGACGAACATGCCGGCGAAGTAGCCGAGCAGCGGCAGCATCACGCGGGCCACGGTCAGCGGCATGCTCGTGATGGTGTGGCCCTGGAGCGCGAACATGACCACGATCGTGAACAGCAATCCGATCAGCGTCAGACGACTTGTCCGGCGGACGAAGTTGGCCTCGTACCAGGCCCGGCCCTTCCGACGAACCAGCACGAACTGTGTGACCAGACCCGCAAGGAGGGGCACGCCGAGGAAGATCCCGACGCTCACCGCCACAGTACCCGCGTTCACGTTGATCGACTGCCCCTGAAGGCCGAGCCAGCCTGGCAGCACATTGAGGTAGAAGACCGCGAGCCCGGCATACGCGACGATCTGGAAGAAGGCGTTCAGTGCCACCAGCACGGCTGCGTATTCGGCGTCACCTGAGGCGAGCTGGTTCCACACCAGGACCATCGCGATGCATCGGGCGAGGCCCACGAGGATCACTCCGGTCCGCAGAGCCGGCTGATCGGGGAGCAGTAGCCAGGCGAGAGCGAACATGAACGCAGGTCCGACGATCCAGTTCATAGCCAGCGACATCCCGAGCATCCGCCAGTCCTTGGCGGCGTCCGCAGCGCGCTCGTATCGGACCCTCGCGAGGATCGGGTACATCATCAGCAGCAAGCCGATTGCGATCGGTACCGAAACCTGCTGGATCTGCCACCGTCCGATTGCTGTCCCCAGGCCGGGCCAGATCCTCCCCAGCGCCAGGCCTGCCGCCATCGCGATCAGGATCCACGCGGGCAGAAAACGGTCCACGACCGACAGCCGGCCGGCTACGCTCCGGGGCCGCACCGGCGCCAGGCGCTGGCCTTCTTGGATCGCGCTCAGCTAACTTCCCTCTCGATCACGTTCAGCTATCGTATCAACGATGGTTGAAGCGACCTTGCCCGATATGTTGAGGGCAGGGGCTGTTTCGAGCGGACTAGATCGGACATCAGCCCTCGTGCTGTGTCGAGCACTCGCGGATCCCACGCGGCTCGAGCTCATGGCCTCGATCTGGGGCGGCGAGCGGTGCGTGTGCGACCTCCAGGAGAGCGTGGGCGGGAAACCGCAAAACGTCGTGTCCCATCACCTTGCGCAGCTTCGGCAAGCCGGGATGGTGCAGGCGCGTCGTGATGGTCGTTGGGTGTACTACCGGCCGGCGGATTCGCTCAGCGCCGAGATGGAGCTCGCCCTGACCCTCTTGCTCGGACCTCGTGGTCACCTCGGGTCTGACTGTCAATGACCATCGACGTCCAGAGGACAGGCCTTCCCCCCGCAGCCTTCGAGCTCATGGCCTGACGCCCGCCGCCGAGAGTCGCTGACCGTGACACTTTCCTTTCAGCAGCCGACCGTGACGCCAGCGGAAAGGGGACTGCATGCGGACTCGACCGTGGGATCAGACTGACCGCATTCCTGGCGGCGCGGCCGGCCTGCCCGTCTGGCTAGCGAGGTTCGGCGCCAACGAAGTGCTTGCCGTAGCCGTAATTGCGTTGAGCGTCCGGGTATTCAAGATTTCGGCGCCGGCACCATCGACTGGGCCACCCGCGACGAAGCCCAAGCCGCCCGTGAAACGCCGGCGCTCAGAAACCCTTCGCATTGACTGATCCTGACGACGGCCTCAATGCGGACGGTCCTCTCGATCACGGGACCTAGGACTCTGGTTTGGACCCCCGAAGCAAAGCAGTCTGGGGTCTGACAGTTCACACTTGTTGCAGGGGCTGAGACCTGCGTGTATCGCGGGCGTGAGCACGCAATTGGTCGCGTATCTATCACACCCAGGGGATCAGGCCCCCTCGGCAGGGCAAGGAGAAACATCATGAGCGCTGATCACCGACACACCACGACTGACGCTGGGATTCCGGCGCCGAGCGACAACGATTCCCTCACAGTCGGTCCTGACGGGCCGATCCTGCTTCAGGACCACTACGTGATCCAGAAGATGGCCCAGTTCAATCGGGAGCGTGTTCCGGAGCGTGTTGTTCACGCTAAGGGCGGCGGGGCGCACGGCTTCTTCGAAGTCACGGCGGACGCCAGGGCGTGGACGAAGGCCGACTTCCTCAAGAGCAAAGGAAAGAAGACACCCGTCTTCGTCCGCTTCTCGACTGTCGCGGGAGAACTTGGTTCAGCCGACACTGCGCGCGACCCTCGCGGCTTTGCGCTGAAGTTCTATACAGACGAGGGGAACTACGACCTGGTGGGCAACAACACGCCCATCTTCTTCATCCGAGACCCGAGCAAGTTCTCCGACTTCATTCACTCTCAGAAGCGGATGCCGGACACGCACCTGCGCGACAACACCATGCAGTGGGACTTCTGGTCACTACGCCCCGAGGCGATGCACCAGGTCACCTTCCTGATGACCGACCGTGGCACTCCGCGCAGCTGGCGGCACATGAATGGATTCGGCAGCCACACGTTCATGTGGGTGAACGCAGGGGGCCAGCGGTTCTGGGTCAAGTACCACTTCAAGACCGAACAGGGCATCCAGAACTTCACCGCTTCGGAAGCCGCGGCGATGGCGGCCGAGGATCCCGACTTCCACATCCGAGATCTACACGAAAGCATCGCGCGACACGAGGAACCGGTCTGGCGCCTCGAGATGCAGATCATGCCCTTCGACGACGCCGCGGGATACCGGTTCAACCCGTTCGACTTGACCAAAGTCTGGCCTCACGGCGACTACCCTGCCATCCCGGTTGGCCGCCTAGTTCTCGACCGCAATCCGGAGAACTACTTCGCGGAGGTCGAGCAGGCCGCGTTCGAGCCGGCCAACATGGTTCCAGGGATAGGACCGAGCCCGGACAAAATGCTGCTCGGCCGCCTCTTCAGCTATCCTGACACGCACCGTTACCGGATTGGCGCCAACTACCTACAGCTGCCCATCAACCAGCCTAAGTCGCCAGTCAGCAGCTACAACAAGGACGGCGCGATGCGCTACGAGCATGCCGGGGCCCAGCCCGTCTACGCCCCCAACAGCTTCGGTGGGCCGTCGGCCGATGTCGAGCGCTACGGCCAGGACCCGGGCTGGTCCGTGAGCGGTCAAATGGTCCGCGGCGCCTACACGCTGCATCGTGACGACGACGACTACAAGCAGGCGGGTGACCTGGTCCGGAAGGTGCTCTCAAGCGAGGATCGTGATCATCTCGTCAGCAATGTGGTCGGCCATATGAAGCCAGTACGCCGGGACGTGCAAGAGCGGGCCTTAGGGCACTGGCGTGCGGTGGACGGCGAGCTTGGTGATCGCATCGCTGCTGGTTTGGGCATCGGGGTTCCTACCGCCGCCCGAGCCAAGCGCTGAGCGACCAACGGTTGGATGCTGGCGGGCGCTGAAGCGCCCGCCGCATCTGTCCGCCGCGAAAGGGAGCACGGGTACGCTGTCAATTAGGCTGTCAAATGTACGATTGGTCGCTTGGCTTGGTGACTGGGCGCGTACTAGGACGTATTGCTAAATCTAGTGGTCACCCAACGGCACCGCCGGCGCCGACCATCGTGACTTTCGGGAAAGCTGAACCGTAGCGCAGGCCGCGGTTTAGTCTGATCGTCGTGGATCGCTCCTTCGTCGCCGCGAACGGGCGCGAGCTCGCTCGGATGCGGGCGCTGGTTTCGCGTTTGAGCGACCGGCAGCTCGGCGCGATGGTCAACGAGTACTGGACCGTGGCCGGAGTGCTGGGCCACATCGCGTTCTGGGACGGCTGCGCGCTCTACTTCGCCGGCAAGCTCCAGCGCCGCGAGCCGTTCACGGCGTCCGAGAACGAGCCCGGGGACGTGGACTGGATCAACGACTCCTCGCGTCCTCTGATCGACGCGATTGCTCCTCGCGCTCTGGCCGAGCTGGCGGTGAGCATTGCGGAAGACATCGACGAGCTCGTGGCCTCGCTGCCGGATGAACTTCTTGCGAGCCTGGACGAGACCAGCCCGCTCAACCCTGTGCGCGCCGACCACCGGGGCGAGCATCTGGACGAGATCGAGGCGGCTATTCGACCACGGACTTGATCCGCATCGTCTGAGAGTGTCTACGTGAAGGTGTCAACTGAGGCACGTCCGGACACCTGCCCTGATCGCGAGAAGGTGCGGTCGCGCGTTAGTTCGGACTCACAAAAATCGGCGAGTGTGCTCGCGCAGGGAGTCGAACCCTGAACCTTGGGATTAAGAGGCTGCGGGCACCCAGTGTCAGTGAGTTTCAGCGAGTGCCAAACAAGCCTGCCTTTATGACGCCACGGTGTCAGGGAGTGTCTGCGAGTGTCAGGGAGTCTCTACGTGAAGGTGTCAATTAAGGTGTCACATTGCGCTCAACTGGGCGCTTCAGCATGGCCTCCGCTAGTCGGACCGCGAACAGCAGAAACAGGGTCAGCAGAGGGATACGGCTGAAGACAGACCAGCCCGGGGAATTCGGATCTATGAGCTGTGCCTCGATCTGCGCCAGCACGAAAGCCCCCACCTGCAAACCGATCACAAGCCACCACCCCCAGCCCCATCGGCGAACAAGTAAGACGATGGACGCGAAGAGGTCGAGCGCTCCGATCGCGCAGAGCTCAATCGCAAAACGTGCGTGCACTGAGGCTGCGAGCCCTGAGGCGACGCCTTCTGTGTATTGCTCCGTCCACTCGTCGGAGCCAGCGAAGAAGCACACCAAGGACCCGCACCCGAGCACGGTGACCGACGCATATAGCGGCCAGCGGTGGCCATGACCGCGCACGAAGATGTCGAAGAGGATCACGTTGCAGGCAATCAAGGCGATGCCGATGGAGATCCAGGCGACTACTGTGAGCCAGGTGAGCACCCGTACATGTTCAATCAGATCTCGCTGAAGAGCCAGCACCCCGATGCGATCGTCAGGTCTGCGAGCATGGCGAGTGTCACGAAGGTGCCGAAGTAGCTATGGCGAACCTTCCGAAGGTCAGTCTTACGGCAGCCGAAGGCGCTTTGTCGACTGGCAGCCGAACTAGCACACGACGATGGTTCTCGCGCAGGGAGTCGAACCCTGAACCTTGGGATTAAGCGGAGATTGACCTTCCTTGCCAGGAAGCGTCAGGAAGTGTCAGGGCCTGCCTCACGTATTCGCCGGTCTGACGGGTCTGCGCCACAGAGCGTCCTGGCGTGTCACAGAGTGTCCTGAGAAGCTGTCAAATAAGCTGTCCGGCACCCTGGAGGCAACGAGTGCGACACTCGAGGTCGTTTCCACGGCTCCGGCTGGGTGCTGAGTCGCCTGAAAGGGGACAACGGAACGCACGAGCTCCTACCGCTTTTCGAAGACGCTGTCTGACTCTCCCAACGGCTCACCAGGCAGCGAATGTCTGCACCGAGTCACCAATCAAAAGAGAGCTAGCTACCACGTACGTCAACCGGCCGCTTTCTTGACCAGCTTGCCGATCTTTTCTTCGATGGCGGAGGTGAGTCTGTTCACTGCAAAAGAGGTAGCCCAAAAGTCACCGTCATCGAGGTTTGCGTCCTGCTGGAAACCGAAGGTCGCGTACCTTGACTTGAACTTTGCTCCGCTCTGGAAGAAGCAGATGACCTTGCCGTCCTTCGCATAAGCGGGCATGCCGTACCAGGTTTTCGGACTGAGAGTCGGCGCGTTGGCTTTGACGATGGCGTGGATCCGCTCGGCCATGACGCGATCCGGTTTCGCCATCTCGGCGATCTTCGCGAGTACGTCGCTTTCCCCGTCCACCTTGCCTGAGCGAGCCCGTCGCCGCTCGTTGAGGGTCTCCCTCATCGCGGCTCGTTCCTCGGCTGACAACAACGCGTCTCCCTTGCCGGCGGTGCGGCGAACCGATGTCTGCGTGGCCTTCTTTTTGCTCATGGTGTTCCTCCTCAAGGCTGGGCATTAGTGGCAGGGCACACTGTATCCGCGATAACTCGGTTATCGCCTTGGCGGACGCGCATGGGCGATAGCGCAAGCCTCGGCGATGAAGCAGCGATCGGATTCGGAGTTCCCGACCTGTGCCAGCAGTCAGGACCGCGGCCATCCGGCTGCTGATGGCATCAGAGCTCGGCGGGAGCCTGGTTGAACTTTCGGTCGAGCCTGCCGTGACACCGTCGTGCATGGCGAGGGGCGCTAGCAAGGTTCGCCGTCGACTGCCTGCCGGTGCATCCGACAATTGCTGCGTCTCAATATTCAGCGTCTTCATGCCGGCCCGCTTGAGTCGCTCGAGGCTTGGCACGAGGGAATCTAGCCAGGCGCGGCGACGGGCGCCTTGGCTGGTGTCCAGTGAAGGCCGCCGTCAGAGGTGAGGGTCAAGCCCGAGCTAAGCGAGGGATCGAGTCGAGCCCAGGCCGTTTGGGCATCGAAGACACGGAGGAAGTTCAAATCAGAAGGGATAGCGTCAGCGAAACGCGTCCAAGATTGGCCCGCATCCGACGACTTGTACAGCACATTGTCCTCTACAGCCCACCAGTGCACTGAGTC
>JBAUTF010000158.1:0-1820 GCA_049582065.1 Candidatus Dormiibacterota bacterium
CTATCGGCGCGCTTCGCCACCCATGGTGAGCAAGAATGCGCTGTCTTCGACTCCGGTCACCATGTGCTGGAGATTGGGGGCAAGCGCAGTGAGGTCACCCCGAACCATCTCGATGGTGCGGTCCTCGAGCGAGACCTGAATTGTCCCCTCCAGGACGCACAGCGTGATCGGTCGCGCTGTCCGGTGTTCCGCAAGGTGCCCGCCCTTGGGCAGAGCGATCAGTACCATTCCCAGTCCGGGGCGATTAACGACCGTGGCCGAAGCATGATCGTTGCGCTTGTACGAGTCCGAGTCCCGCAGCGCTTTCAGTTCCATCTCGAGGTTCACTGTTATCACCGGAGCCGAGATTCTCTCGGCCGGCCTGGTGCGGGGGTCGCGGCCTGATGGGTGGCGCTCCGTCATGATTCCTCTCCTTTGACAACTTCAGCCGCAGGCCGGATGCGGATCACATCTCTGCTCGCTGGACGTTTCGCGCCCTTGCCGACCCGAATCAAACTACAACGCCGATTTAAGGACTGCCACCAGGTCCGCGACGGGAGACGTTCTGCCTGGCGCGACGCGCCCGATCTGGGCCGCCTTGGGGTTGTGGCGTAGCACCCAGGCCTCGGTCGGCAGGCGGTCAGCTTCGGAAACGAAGAACTGGCTTGCGCGTGAAGCCTGCGCCTCCTCCTCAAGTCGATCGCTGAGCGCTCCAGCGGATCGGTCGGCCGCCGGCAAGGTGCGGATTCTTGCGACGAGCGTGGCCTCCGCCTGACGCTGCCCTGCGAGCAAGGCGAGCAGAGCTGAGGCGGTGCGGTGGATCCGTCCAATATCCGAAACGGGAGGCCGACCTGCAAAGGTTGAGATGCTTTCAGTCAAGCGACTCACGTTCGCGCATTGCAGGCCTATCGATCCGCCCGATTCGAGTTCGGTCGAGACCAGTGGCAGCAAGACCTTCTCCTCCGCGCGCAGTCGCGGAATCAGGTCGCCCACCAGGAGGTCCACCAGGTTGGTCAGCACGGCGCGCATTGCTTGCGGTGAGGCCGTGGCCAGAGATTCCGCCGCGGCTTCGATCGGTTGCCAGAAGCGGGCGAGCCCACCATCGATCGCCGCGTTCACCTTCTAGTTACAAACGGCCAGTGCAGCGTCACGGGCGGATGAGTGTGAGCAGCATCACCGTCGGTTCCCTGGCAACGAGTGAATGCGGCGTGCCCGGCGACATGTGCAGCCAGAAACCAGGTCCAGCATCGAACTCCTCACCATCGGCCTTGAAACCCAGGCGGCCCACCAAGACCTGGACCACGGCGGCCTGTGGCGCCTGGTGCTCTGTCCCTCGCCGGAGTCGAAACCGAAGACGGTCACGTTGAGCCGCTCGTCGCGATGGATCACCTTGGACACAACCGCGCCAGGCTGGACGGCGACAGCGGCTCCGACATCGGTCAGTGCTACGTGTGGCATGAGCGCTCCTCGTTCGGGTTTACCGAGAACCTTACGCGCGAAACGGCGCATGCCTTCGGTTACCAGGTCAGCAGAAGCCGATTCGGGCCCTGCTATCTTCTGCGAGTGCCTCGATTTGTTCGGGTCGCGAATCGCCACGGCTGGAAGATCGAGGCGGTCGGGTCCGCTGGCGCCGTCGAATCGAAGACCCTCGGTTCACGTGATGAGGCGCTCGCGTATGCGGCATCCCTGGAACCGCACTGGATCGAGATAGGTGACAGCGGCTTTGTCAAAGAGCACGTCGACCAGCGCCTCTCGGAGGTCCGGGTCCGCGAGGCTGTGGGCACAGGCGCAGAGATGCTCGCCGTCTGCTGTCCCTTTGAGGTATCCCTCTTCGAGGATGC
>JBAUTF010000159.1:0-6961 GCA_049582065.1 Candidatus Dormiibacterota bacterium
ACAGAGGTCCTCCCCCGCGGAACCCCCTCCTCTCCTCAGCCACGCTAGGAGGCGCTTTGAAGGTGGACCCGGAGGGGGACGGCCGGGATGAACCCGGCCTGGAGGCCACCCCTCGCCTTACTCGTGAAAGCGCGGGTGAAGACAGAGGTCCTCCCCAGCGGAACCCCCTCCTCTCCTCAGCCACGCTAGGAGGCGCTTTGAAGCTGGACCCGGAGGGGGAACGGCCGGGATGAACCCGGCCTGGAGGCCACCCCCCGCCTTACTCGTAAGTGATGATCGGCATCGTCAGCTCCGGCCACCCCGGGCCGGACATCGCGGCCAGGTGACCGTCGACGGCTTCGACCAGCGGCGTCAACCGCACGCCCAGGTGCATCGGTAGGTAGGGACGCAGGTAGCCCGCCCCGGTCCGCCACTTGTTCACGGCCCCGCGCCGGTTGCGCCTGCCGTAGTGCAGGCAGCCGGCCGCGACCTGGATCAAGCCCTTGTAGAAACTCGAGTCGGGGCCCCGGCGGTCCGGCGTCCATTCCCGCTCCCAGACCTCGTGCGCATCCCAGTAACGCCCGCTGTTGAAAAGCTCGATCCCCTCCGTCAGGAGCGGCTTCATGGCGATAATCGCCAGGTGACCGACGCTCTATCGGAGTACTCGCGCGTCAATCTCTCGAGCGATCCCATCTACGGATACCTTCGCATCACGAAGGGCGGCCCGGGTGGCGTGGCCGGGCACGCCTCCGAGCAGGACCTCGTGGACCATGCCTGGCTGCAGCGCCTGCGCCGCATCCACCAGCTGCAGAGCGCGTGGTGGGTGTTCGCCACCGCCGAGCACTCGCGCTTCCAGCACGCCCTCGGGGCAATGCACCTGGCGGGCGAGTGGGCGCGACACCTGTACCCAACGCTCGCCGCCGCATGCGAAAGGACGCCATCGCAGCAGCTGGTCGAGGAGACGATGCGCATGGCGGGCCTGCTGCACGACGTCGGCCACGGCCCTTTCGGCCATTTCTTCGACGACAACTACCTCGACACGTGGGGCATCGACCACGAGGTCGTCGGAAGGGCGCTCATCACCGGTCCGCTGAGCGAGCTGATCGCGGGTCTGGGCGCATCGCCGGTGGCGGACTTCGACCCGCGTGAGCGGATCGATCCCCGCTGGGTCGCCTACCTCATCTCGTCGGCGGAGATGGATGGCTACAGTCCCCCGGCCTGGGTAGCGGCGCTGCGGCCGGCCATGGTCGGGGCGTACTCCGCCGACAACATGGACTACGTCCCTCGCGATTCCTATATATGTGGGGTGTCGACCGGACCGGTCGACGTACAACGCATCCTCCACTACTCGTTCATATCCGAGCGAGGCCTGACACTCCACTCGCACGCCGCCGAGGCGCTCTACATGTTCCTCAACGCCCGCCTCTACCTCTACCACCAGGTGTACTTTCATCGCACGGTGAGGCGGATCGACCTCCAGCTGCGCGAAGTATTCCGCCCGACGCTCGACCGGCTGCTCGGCGGTAACCCGCTGCAGAACCTCGAGCGTTTCGCGGCGTTGACGGAATGGTCGATGCTGTCGGACGTCGATCGGTGGGCGCAGGGCGAGGGCGACGCCGAGCAGAAGGAGCTGGGTGCAGCCTGGGCCGCGGTCGTCGCGCGCAAGCTCAAATGGAAGCTGATCTACCAGGGGCACACGGACGCGCGTGACATCCCCAGCGGGGCCCTCAGCGTCTCGAGGGACCAGTTCGCAAGCGAGCTGCGGGAGCACCTGCCTTCGAAGCTTCGCGACATCGTGTTCGAGGTCGACGTCGCGGCGCAGGAATCCCGCGCCTTCAACCCGATGATCGAGACCGCAGACATCCTCTTCTATGAGCCGCTGGAGGACCGCTACCAGCAGAGCCGCGTGCTCGACCTGTTCAAGCGGCTGCCGGTCCGCATGGCGCTGTTCCGGATCTTCGCCCACGACGAGACCCACCGCGACGCGCTGATCAAGGCCGCCAACAAAGTCCTGGGGCTGACGGGCTAGAAGTCGTCGCCGCCGAAGTCGTCGCCGCCGAAGTCGCCGCCGCCCCCGCCGTCGAAGTCGCCACCCCCACCCGCGCCGTCGAAGTCGTCGCCGTCCCCGAAGTCGTTCCCCCCAGCGTCGGCGTCATCCGAGCGGACCGTGGCGAAATTCGAAACGAGGCGTTGCAGGGCTTTTTTGCCGCAGTGCGGGCATGGCGGGTCGGCTGACATGTAGCTGCCGAGCAGGGCGGACGACCGCTTGCGGCACTCGTCGCAGCGGTACTCGTAGATGGGCACGCATAGGATTATCCGGATGATCGAGATCCAGCGCATTCGCGCCGCAGCCGAGAGGGCGCGCCCGCACGTGCTGCGTACGCCTCTTGTGCCGGTTGAGGGCGCCTTGTTGAAGCTCGAATGCCTGCAGCCGACCGGCAGCTTCAAGGTGCGGGGATTCTTCGCCGCCGCTCTGCTCCTTCCGAAGGAGAGGCTGCGCAAAGGGCTCATCACGGTGAGCGCCGGCAACGCGGCCCAGGCCTGCGCCTACGTTGCCCGCGAACTGGGCGTCTCGTGTCGCGTGGTCATGTACGACACCGCGCCGCCACCCAAGGTCGAAGGGGTCAAGCGCTGGGGCGGGGTGCCGATCCCGATGCCGCGGGACGAGATGTTGCAGTGGATGGCCGCTGAAGGCTGGCACGATGAGCCCGAGTGTTTCATCCACCCGTTTGCGGACCGCGAAGTGATGGCCGGGCACGGCGGTCTCGGTCTCGAGCTCGTCGAAGACGTTCCGGACCTGGCGCGGGTCATCGTGCCGGTCGGCGGAGGGGGCCTGGTCACTGGTGTGGCGTCCGCGATCAAAGCCCTGCGGCCTGAGATCGAGGTCATCGGAGTCCAGTCGGACGGGTATCCGCTTTGGACACGCAGCCTCGAGGCCGGCGGTCCGGTCGCGATCAAGCCGGAGACGATCGCCGACGGCACGACCGCCCCGTTCGATGCGCGGATGTTCGAGCTCTTGAAGGAGTGCGTGGACCGGTGGCTGACGGTCCCTGAACCGCGTCTGAGGGCGGCGGTGCCGCAGGTCGTGTCCGAGGCGAAGGTCGTTGCCGAAGGGGCGGGGGCGCTCGCCTACGCGGCCCTCGAGCAGCTCGAGCCCGGCCCTAAGACTGTGGCCGTGATCAGCGGAGGCAACATCGACCCGAAGCTGCTGGCCGGCCTCCTCAGCTGACGGCCGGCTTCACCCTGGTCATTCCCCACGGCCCTCGTCTGACCAGCGCGATCAGCATCCAGACGAAAAGCGCAGCGCTCGGGATGGAAGTCACCAGCCCGAGCCAGTAGGTCCACGCCGGCATGCTGAAACCCGACGCGCCAGACAGCGCGGAGCCGCCGGCGGCGCTGACCAGGTTGATCGGCAGAGAGATCGCGCTGAGGCCGAGGAAGACGAGGAGCACGTAGTAGAGCCACGTCCACCTGTTGAGCGCTCCTATGATCACCACCAGGCAGATGGCCACGCCGAAGATGGCCGCTACCCAGGTAATCCCTCCGATCATCGAGCTGATCGTGTCGGCGAGGCCCGGCGGCGGCGGGCTGACGGTCGGGTTGAGCTGCTGCTGGCGCTGGATGCTCTGGTTGATGCTCTGCTTGACCGCCTGCGTCATCGGTCCGGCCATCCAGAAAGGGAGCGAGAGCGCGTAGAGCGCCGACAGGCCGTACCAGGCCGCCACAGTGAGCTGGAGCGGCCTCGTCCACGAGGTCGGTTGCCGGACCGACGGCTGCGGCTGCTGGTAGGACATGGCAGGCGAGGGCGGCCCGGTCGGAACCCACGCTTCACCGTTCCAGCGATTCCTGCCGTCAAGCGACAGCGTGCTGAGCCATTGCAGGCCATCCCAGTAGTACATGCCGTCTGGCGAGATCTTCATGCTCATGCGGACAAAACCTCCTCGCAGACCTTGAGCGCGGACTGGACGTCCTCCGCGTCGATTCCGTGGTGCGTGACGAACCGCATTCGGTTGGGTCCGGTCCAGTCCGCGAGCAGGCCGCGTCTCGCGCACTCCTCGGTGAACGCCGGCGCGCCCATCCGCTCGAGGTCGAAATAGACCAGGTTGGTCTGAACGCGCGCCAGCTCGCAGGTGACGCCTGGCAGCTCGGCCAGCCCTTCAGCCAGGGTCCGGGCGTTGGCGTGGTCCTCGGCCAGGCGGTCGACCATCGATTCGAGGGCGACCAGTCCCGCCGCGGCGAGCACGCCCGTCTGGCGCATCCCGCCGCCAAGGCGCTTGCGCCAGCGCCGGGCCTCATGGACGACCTCGTGCGAGCCGCAGAAGATGCTGCCGGCGGGGCAGGCCAGGCCCTTGGAAAGACAGAAGGTCACGGTGTCCGCACACGCGGCGATGTCCTTCACATCCACTCCGGACGCCACAGCGGCGTTGAAGATTCGGGCCCCGTCGAGGTGAACGCGCAGGCCCTGGTTTCGGGCGGCCTCGGCCGCGGCACGGAGGTCGGCCAGGGGCCAGACCACTCCGCCGTGCCGGTTGTGGGTGTCTTCGAACGTCACCGCCGCGCTGATCGGCTGGTGCGGGTCGTCGCGCGGCCTGACTGCGTCCACGACCTGCCCGGCCGACATGACCCCTGTCTCCGTGACGACGGGCCGGATCTGCACCCCCGCCACGGCGGCCGCGCCGGCGGACTCGTAGAGGAAGACGTGCGAGTCGGCGTCGGCGATCAGCTCCTCGCCCCTTTGCGCGTTGACCGCGACGCCGATCAAGTTGCCCATCGTCCCGCTGGGCACGAACACCGCCGCCTCCTTGCCGAGCCGCGCTGCGGCGACCTCCTCGAGCCGGTTCACCGTCGGGTCGTCTCCGAACACGTCGTCGCCCAGCGGCGCCGTGGCCATCGCGTGGCGCATCTCAGGCGTGGGCATCGTCACGGTGTCCGAGCGAAGGTCGATCCGCATCACTAGAGTGTCGGGCCCCCGAGTTTCCTTGCATCTTCGCGGCCTAGGCGGCCGGGCGCCGCCCCACCCCGCGAAATCTGCGATTTCGTGGGGACCCCGGGCGGCGCTGAAGCCTGCGTCAAGGGGCCCGGCGCGGCTTCGCCGCCCCGCGTCCACGGCGCGGGGACCCCGGCAGCGATGCGCTCCTCGCCTCGCCACCCTTTCCTTGGCTCCGGCTGCCGATGCCGCGAATCTGCTTCAGACCTCGGGGTCCCGACACTCCCCTTAATCTAACCGCGCCGTGAGAGCTACCACGATCCTTGCTCGCGGGGTGATCCGCACCCTGGGGCGCGCCGGTCTCAAACCGCACACCCATCTGGCGATCGCCGGGGCCCGGGTCGTCGCGTGCGGCGGCGCTGAGGTGATGGGCCTGCGCGGCCCGCGGACCCGGGTCGTCGACCTCGGCGGCGCGGCGGTCCTGCCGGGCTTCAACGACGCTCACGCACATGTCGTCTACTACGGGTTGACCCGGTTTGCGGCCGACCTGGGTGGCGCGGTCGGGATCGACGACATCCTCGAGCGCTTGAAGGACCACGCCCGCCGGCTCAAGCCTGGCGAGTGGCAGCAGGGCATGGGCTACCGCACCGACGAGCTCACCGAGCGGCGGCAGCCGCATCGAAGTGAGCTGGACCGTGTCACGGGCGACCGGCCGTGCTACATCGACGAGCGCGGCGGTCATGCTCGCGTGGCGAACTCGGCTGCCCTGGCGGCGGCGAGCATCACCAACGAGACTCGGAACCCCCCTGGGGGCCGCATCGGCCGCGACCTCGACGGAAGGCCCAACGGCCTGCTGCTGGAGACCGCCATGCGACTGGTGGCCGATGTTCAACCGCCGGCGAGCCGCGCGCGTCGCATCGAAGGGGTGTTGAAGGCGCAGGAGCTCCTGGTGTCGCGCGGCATCACCTCGGTGGGTGCTGCCGTCAACCGCGGATTCGCCGACGACCTGCGGGCGTATGAGCAGCTCTGCGACGACGGGCAGCTCAAGATGCGAATCAACGAGTTCCTTTCGTGGGAGCTCCTGGACGCCGCCTCGCGTATTGGTGTGCGAGCCGGGTTCGGCGGCGCGATGGTGAGGGCCGGCCCGGTCAAGGTCTTCGTCGACGGCGGGGCGGAGCGCGCGGCGACGCGCTCAGGCGGAGGTGTATGGCGGACGAACCCAGAAGAGCTGAAGGAGCTGGTTGCCAGGGCCGGCGCCGCGGGATTGCAGGTGGCGGCGCATGCCATCGGTGACGGGGCCATCGAGGCGATGTGCGACGCGGTCGAAGCAGCGGGGGCGCCGCAGCTGAGGCACCGCATCGAGCACTGCACCATCTGCCCGCCCGACCTGCGGGCGCGGATGGCCAGGCTGCGCATGGTGGCGGTCATGCAGCCGTCGGCAGCGCGCTTCAGCCGGGTGGCCTCGGCGCTCTTCTTCCCGATTCGTGACAGGGCGGACCTCGCCGCCCACGGCCCGCTCATCAAGGCCGGCGTGCCGGTCGCTTTCAGCTCCGACCTGCCGGTTTCGCCCGACCCCAACCCGTGGCCTGGAATCAGGGTTGCGGTCGAGGACCAGGTCAACGGCATCGGCCTGCTGGCGGCGCTGCGCGCGTACACATCAGGGGGCGCCTACGCGAGCTTCGAGGAGCAGGAAAAGGGAACACTGGAGCCGGGAATGCTCGCCGACCTCCAGGTGTACGGTGAGGACCCGCTCACCGGCGAAGAGGTCGCGTGGGAAAAGCTCCGCCCAAGAGCAGTGCTCCTGGGCGGATCTCTGGTCTTCGGGAGGCTGTAGGTTCTAGCTCGAGGAGCCAGATCCCTCTGTCTCGACGGATATCGGCATCGGCCCCGGTTCGGGGGCCGGCGGGACCGTCGTGACCTCATGGGTAGAAGCAGCTGCCCGGCGCCGAGCGGGGGCGCGCCTCGTCGCTGTGCTGCGCGGCGCGCTGACGGTCGCGGTCGAGCCGGTAGCGGTGGCGCCTCCCGCTGATCGGCTGGAGGTCCGCCGAGCGGGCG
>JBAUTF010000160.1:0-14943 GCA_049582065.1 Candidatus Dormiibacterota bacterium
TCGCCAACTCCCACCTGTCGAGGGTCGAGCAGTTCAAGCGCTTCACGATCCTTCCGTCCGAATGGTCGCCAGAGTCGGAAGAGCTGACGCCGACCATGAAGCTCAAGCGACGCGTCATCCACAGCAAATACCAGCCGCAGATCGAGGCCATGTACGGCAATCCGCCGGGCGGCCACTCGGTGGACGCGGCGATGGAGAACGCCGAGGTCTAGGTTTTCGGCGCTGTCGCTTTCGACCTGGCCGCTGGTTTGAAGCCCATGACCGCCTCGGTGAAGAGGCGCGTAGCGAGCCGGCTTTTGGGCTCGCCGGCTCGGGCGGCGACTTTGGCCAGCTGGTCGACGACCCGGGGCTCGACGCTGAGCCGGTACAGCTGCTTGACTACCGGGGGTTTCTGTCTCATGGCATGTCCTCCTGAGTTCTTAGGCCCAGGATTGTGCGAGACAGGCGGCGTGGTTTCCTACCCCGCCTGTTAAGGCCGCCGTCTGGTCGCCACCCGTGGGGAGGTGGGTACTTCCCGCGTAGCGGGGAAGTTTCAGGGGTGGGTTACCGCTTCGTGTACTGCGGTGCCTTGCGGGCGCGCTTGAGCCCGTACTTCTTGCGCTCTTTCATCCGGGCGTCGCGTGTCATCAGGCCGGCTTTCTTCAGCGCCGGCCGGAAGGCAGGGTCGAAGCTGCACAGCGCTCGGGCGATGCCATGCGCGATGGCGCCGGCCTGCCCGCTGGTGCCGCCGCCGGTCACCTTGATGCTGATGTCGAACCTGCGCTGAGTGCTGGTCACGCGAAGAGGCGCCAGCGCCGCCATCTCGAGCACTCGCCGTCCGAGGTAAGCGAGGGGATCCTTGTCGTTGACCGTGACGCGACCTTCGCCCGGCTGGATCCGCACCCGCGCGATGGCGTTCTTGCGCCGGCCGGTGCCTCGATTGAACGTCTCAGCCAACCTTCATCTCTCCCTTGGCGTCGAAGGTGATCACCTTCGGCTTCTGTGCCTGGTGCCCATGCTCGGCCCCGGCGTAGACGCGAAGCCGGGTGAGCATGTCCGCTCCAAGCGTGTTTCTCTGCAGCATTCCGCGCACCGCGGTCATCACCGGGAACGTCGGGTCGATCTCCTGCGCCTTCTGCAGCGTTCGCTTGCGCAGGCCGCCGGGATACCCGCTGTACCGGGTGTAGACCTTGGTCTCCATCTTGGTCCCGGTCACCTTGACCTTGGCCGCGTTGATGACGACCACGTGGTCGCCGCTGTTCAGGTGCGGCGTGAACGTTGGCTTGTGCTTGCCGCGCAGGATCTTCGCCACGCACGAGGCAAGGCGGCCGAGCACCTGATCCGTGGCATCGACCACGTACCAATCGCTGTGCAAGTCCGCGGCTTTCGCCGTCCACGTCTTCTGTTTGCTCATATCGGGTTCCCTAGTAAATCACTTCCACCAACGTCAGGCCCCCAGCGGGGGCCGTCCGCGCCGCCTCGCGGCGGTCTCGCGTTCCAAGGACCTTTCCCACCCACTCGGGCGGCCGCCGGCCGCGACCGACCTCGGCCAGAGCCCCGGCGATGCTCCTCGCCAGGCCTCGCAGGAAGCCCTCCGCGACCAGCTCGAGCTCGACGAACTCCCCGTGCCGCTCGACTCGCGCCGAGCGCATCTCGCGCACCCGCGCGTCCGGCGGCTCCGAAGCCGAGCAGAAGCTGGTCCAGTCGTGCCTGCCGATCAGCGCCCGGGCCGCCACGGACATCGCTTCGACGTCCAGCGGACCGCGCACGTGCCAGCAGCGGCTCCGCTCCAGGGCCGTACGCGAGGGGCGGTCCAGGTAGCGGTAGCGGTAGCGCCGCCAGCGCGCGGAGTAGCGAGCGTGAAAGTCATCCGGCACGGCCTCGGCCGAAACCACCGCCACGTCATCCGGCAGGCGCGCATTCAGCGCCCCCACCAGCCGTTGTGGCGAGATCCTTGTCCCGGTGCGAAAGCTGACCACCTGACCTTCGGCGTGGGCGCCGGCGTCAGTCCGCCCTGCGGCGTACACCGTGTGCTCCGCGCCCGTCACCTCGAGCAGCGCCCGCTTCAGCTCGGCCTCCACGGTGCGACCGTGGGATTGCTGCTGCCACCCGGCAAAACCCGCCCCGTCGTACTCCAGCACGACCTTGATATTCACTTTTTAACTTCCACCATTTTTGGGGATTCCATCCTCCCCATCCGGCGCTGCGCGCCACCTTCCCCGCCAGCGGGGAAGTGACTTAATCATCCCCGCAGGCGGGGAAGTCACTAATCGACTAATTCGATGATCACCATCGGTGCGGCGTCGCCCAGGCGTGGGCCCTTGTGGATGATCCGCGTGTATCCGCCCGGCCTCTCTGCGAGCCTCGGCATGAGGTTCGAGAAAAGCCTCTCCACCACCTCCGGTTTCGAGACGTCCTCGCTCACGCGCCGACGCGCGTTGAGGTCCTGCCCCTTGGCCGTCGTGATGATGCGCTCGACCCAGCGTCGGAGCTCCTTCGCCTTCGGCTCGGTCGTGGTGATGCGGCCGCTCTCGAGCAGGGACGTGCACAGGTTGCGCATGAGCGCTTTGCGTGCGTCGGTGTCCCGGTTGAAGTGGCGGCCGCTCTTCTGGTGTCTCATTCAGCTATCAGCTCCGAAGGACGGTGCCCATCTCCTCGGGCTTGATGAAGCCTTTCTCGACGAGCTTCTCTTTGATCTCGTCGAGGGACTTGCGTCCGAAGTTGCGCAGTGCGAGCAGCTCCTCCTCACGCTTCTGGAGCAGCTGTCCAACAGTCTGGATCTCGTTCGCCTTCAAGCAGTTGAAGGCCCGCACCGACAGGTCGAGCTCCTCGATCGGCGTGTCCGCCAGGCGGTTCTGGCCCGTCTTCTCGCCCTTGCGCTCGTCCTCGCCCTGCTTGATGCGGTCCCCGAAGCTCACGAAGAGCCTCAGGTGCTGGGTGAACAGCTCGGCGGCGTGGCTCACGGCCTCTTCCGGCGACATCGTGCCGTCGGTCCAGACCTCGATCAGGAGCCGGTCGTAGTCGGTCGACTGGCCGACACGGGTCTTCTCGACCGTGAAGTTCGCCTTCTCCACCGGGGAGAAGATGGAATCGATCGGGATCACGCCGATCGGCTGGCCCTCGCGCTTGTTGCGGTCCGCCGGCACGTAGCCCTTGCCACGCTCGACGTTGAGCTCGATCCGCAGGTGGCCCTTGGCAGCCAGCGTGCAGATGTAGAGGTCGGGGTTGACGATCTCGACGTCGGATGAAGCCTGGATGTGCGAAGCGCGCACCTCCGCCGGGCCCTTGACGTCGAGCAGCAGGGTGACCGGGTCCTCGGTGAAGCTCTTCAAGCAGAGCCTCTTGAGGTTGAGGATGACCTCGGTCACGTCCTCCTTCACGTGCGGGATCGCTGTGAACTCGTGCGCGACGCCATCGATCTGGATCGAGGTCACGGCCGCTCCCCACAACGACGAGAGCAGCACGCGGCGAAGCGTGTTGCCGAGCGTCGTCCCGAATCCAGGGTCTAGCGGCTCGATGTCGAACTTGCCGTAGTTCGCGCTCGTCTCGAGCTTGCGGACCTTCGGGGTCACTGTCATTTGGGTGTCAATTGCCAACTTGGGTGTTTACCTCCGTCCCATTACCGAGAGTAGAACTCGACGATCAACTGTTCCTCGACCCCGGTCTCCATTTCGTGGCGGTCCGGCCGGGCGAGGACTTTCGCGGACTTGTCGTCCGCGTTGAAAGACAGCCATGAGGGCACCGGCCTCACCTTGGAGGACTCCAGCGCCACATCGAATACGCCGTTTGCCGGCTTGACCTTCAGCACGTCTCCAGGCTTCAGCTGGTAGGACGGCACGTTGACCGTCTTGCCGTTGACCTCGAAGTGCCTGTGGCTGACCAGCTGGCGCGCCTGTTTGCGCGAAGCGCCCAGACCGAGCCGGTAGACGACGTTGTCCAGCCGGAACTCGAGGTGCCGCAGCAGGTTGATACCGGTCACACCCGGCTCGTCCGTGGCCAGGTTGAAGTAAATCCGGAACTGCTTCTCGAGCAAGCCATAGATACGGCGAGCCTTCTGCTTGGCGCGGAGCTGCAGGCCGTAGTCCGACGTCTTGCGTTTGCGCGCCTGGCCGTGCATGCCGGGCGCGAACGCGCGCCGCTCGATGGCGCATTTCGGCGTATAGCAGCGCTCGCCCTTGAGGTAGAGCTTGGCGCCCTCGCGGCGGCAGAAGCGGCAAACGGGGCCGCTGTAATTCGCCATGCTCTAAACCCTGCGCCGCTTCGGCGGCCGGCACCCGTTGTGCGGGATCGGCGTCACGTCTGTGATGGCGCTGACCTCCAGGCCGGCCGCCTGGAGCGAGCGGATCGCCGCCTCGCGGCCCGCGCCCGGGCCGCGGACGAAGACCTCGATCGAGCGCATGCCGTGCTCCAGCGCCTTCTTGGCGGTGGTCTCGCCCGTCTGCTGCGCGGCGAACGGGGTCGACTTGCGGCTTCCCTTGAAGCCCTGGGCGCCTGCGGAGCCCCACGAGATGACGTTTCCGTCGAGGTCGGTGATCGAGATGATGGTGTTGTTGAACGTGCTCTGGATGTGAGCCTGGCCGTTGACCACGTTCTTGCGCTCGCGGCGCCTCGTGCGGACGACTTTCTTCTTGGCCATCAGGAGGCCTCCGACGTGCCGGCGGCGAGAGATCCGGCGACCAGGTGGTCCCAGTCCGGGTGAAGGGTACGACGGGCTAGGAGCGCATCGGTAGATGCGTGACGACGCCCGGCGGGGGCCCCTGAGCCCGGAATGGGGCCGCATGGGCGCTGCAGATCCGTCGACGGCACGGCGGAGGGCTCCATCACTTGCCCGCTTTGACCTTCTTCTTGCCGGCGACCGCGCGCTTGGGACCGCGGCGTCCGCGGGCGTTGGTGCGGGTGCGCTGGCCGCGCACGGGCAGGCCGCGGCGGTGCCGTGAGCCGCGGTACGAGCCGATCTCGGTCAGGCGCTTGATATTCATCGCGACCTCGCGCCGGAGGTCTCCCTCGATGAGGACGTCCTTCGCGGTGGCCATGCGGTCGATGATCTGACGGAGCCGTCCGACCTCTTCCTCGCTGAGGTCCTTGGTCCGGGTGTCGGGGTTCAGGTTCGCCATCTTGACGAGCTTGGCGGCCGTGGTATTCCCGATGCCATGGATGTACGTCAGAGAGATCACGACCCGCTTCTGCGGGGGTATGTCTACACCGGCGATTCTCGCCATTTAACTCCCTAGCCCTGCCTCTGCTTGTGTTTCGGCGTCTTGGAGCAGATGACGCGCACCACCCCGTTCCGCTTGATCACCTTGCAGCTCGGACACATCTTCTTGACGGACGGACGTACCTTCATCTCCAAATCTCTCTAATTCGCCCGCGCGACCTGTCGCTGGTCGCAAGCTCGACCCCCACCTTGTCACCGGCGAGGAGCCGCGTGAAGTGGGTGCCGGCACGATCGGCGACGTGGGCGAGGACCTTGGCCCCGTTCTCGAGCTCAACCCGGTAGACGCCGTTGGGAAGAGGCTCCACCACGACCCCCTTCACGAGCGGGGGGCGTTGGGGCACGAACGACGATTGTACCAAAGGGCGGGTGTTCACGGCTGCCGCGCTTGTCAGGCCCCCACCGCGTCCCTGTGCTCGGTGGGTGAAAGCGAGGACGTCAGCACGATCGGGCCCTTGTCGGTGATGGCCACGGTGTGCTCGAAATAGGCCGAAAGTGAGCCGTCGGCGGTGCAGATGGTCCAGCCGTCGGGCTTCATGTACACCTCGTACGAGCCGGCATTCACCATCGGCTCGATCGCCAGGGTCATCCCCGGCTTCAGCCGCGGCGGGGTGCCCGGGGTGCCGAAGTTGGGCACCTGTGGGTCCTCGTGCATCTGGCGCCCGATCCCGTGGCCGACGAACTGGCGGATGACCGAGAAGCCGGCCGCCTCCACGTGGCGCTGGATGGCCGCCGATATGTCGCCCAGGTAGCCGCCCGGGCGGGCCTTGTCGATGCCTACGTAGAGCGCCTGTTCGGTCACCTTCAGGAGGCGCGCGGCCTCCGGGGTGATCTTGCCCGCCCCCACCGTGATGCCAACATCAGCCCAGAAGCCCTCCAGGACCAGGCCCAGGTCCAGGCTGACCAGGTCACCCTCGGCGACCCTGCGGTTGCCCGGGATGCCGTGGACCGCTTCGTCGTTGATCGAGACGCAGATCGAGCGGGGAAAGCCGTGGTAGCCAAGAAAACCCGGCGTGGCGCCACCTTCCCGGATCAACCGCTCCGCGATGCGGTCGAGCTCGATCGTCTTGACTCCAGGCTGGCACGCCTCCCTCAAAGGAGGAAGCACGGACGCGAGCAGGCTGCCCGCCCGGGCCATGAGGTCGATCTCGTGGGCTGTCTTGAGGTTGATCATGTTTTTTTCGTCGTGATTCCCCGGTGGTCCTCCCCACCCCGCGGTTTCACCGCGGACCTCCCCGCCAGCGGGGAGGCGACCTTTCCACCCCCGCTCAGCGGGGACGTGGCCTTTCCATTCCCCACCAGTGGGGACGCAATGGCCAGGAGGACCTGGTGGCTGATCTCCTCGATTGTGCCCCTTCCGTCGATCTCGGAAACGAGCCCCTCACCCCGGTAGTGGTCGAGCACCGGGACGGTCTTCTGGAGATAGATCTCGATCCTGGGCTTGACCGCCTCGACCTTGTCGTCCTCGCGCTGGACGAGGCCGCCGCCGTGGGCCTCGCAGCGGTCCGTCGTGGGCGGGTAGGTGCGTTGGCAGAGGGGGCAGACCAGGCGGCCTGAGAGGCGGCGCAGCAGCTCGTCGGTCTCGACCTTCAGGTAGATGACCCGGTCCAGCGGCCTGGCGAGGGACTCCATCAGGCTGTCCAGCGCCTGGGCCTGCGGGACGGTGCGCGGGAAGCCGTCCATGATGAAGCCGCGCTCGCAGTCGGGCTGGCGGAGGCGGTTGCGGATCATGGCGATCATGATCTCGTCAGAGACGTACTGCCCCGCGGCCAGGATCGGCTGCGCCAGGCGACCGAGCGGTGTGCCGGCCTGGATCTCGGCCCGCAGCATGTCGCCGGTCGCGACGTGGGTGATGCCGAAGTGGGTGCGCAGCATGTTGGCCTGGGTGCCCTTGCCGCTTCCGGGCGCGCCGTACAGCAAGAGGTTCACCGTTGAGCCTCCCCATCCCCCGGCTGCGCCGGGGACTTCCCCGCGAGCGGGGAAGCGGAGGTGGTCATGTGATGAAGCCTCGGTACTGCCGCATGACCAGCTGCGTCTGCAGCTGCTTCATCGTGTCGAGCGCGACGCCGACCACGATGAGGATGGCCGTGCCTCCCAGGTACATCTGGTTGTGCGGAATGCCCGAGATGCTGGAGGTCGCGATGGGCAGGATCACGGTGATGAAGCCCAGGAAGCAAGCGCCCGCGAACGTGACCCGGTTCATCACAGAAGCGAGGTAGTCCGCGGTCGGACGGCCCGGGCGGATGCCCGGAATGAAGCTCGAATACCGTTTCAGGTTGTCCGCGACATCGTGCACCTCGAACGTGATCGCGGTGTAGAAGTACGTGAACCCGAACGTGAGGGCGAAATACAGGGCGTTGTAAGTGATCGCCATCGGGAGGTTCGACGTGTCCGGCGCAAAGTTGCCGCGAATCCACGCCGCGGCCTTGTAGTACCAGGTGTCGGGCGGGGCGCCGGTGAAGTAGTTGGCAAGGATGGTCGGCAGGAACATCACCGAGATCGCGAAGATGATCGGGATCACGCCGGCGTGGTTCACGCGCAGAGGCAGGAAGCTCGCGCGGCTCTGTACCTGCTTGAGGCCCACCGTGCGCTGCGCGGACTGGATGGGAATCTTCCTCACGGCCTGCTGCACCTCGATGATCACGGCGGTCATCACCAGCGCGATGAGGCCGAAGATGATGAAGGGCACGTAGTCCGCCAGCCCGCCACCCGTGGAGTGGGCGCTGAACACCGCTGCCACGCCCTGCGGGCCGCGGCCGATGATGCCGGCGAAAATGATGAGCGAAACGCCGTTACCGATACCGTACTCGGTGATCAGCTCGCCGAACCACATCAGCATTACCGTGCCGGCGGTCAGGACCAGGATGATCTGCAAGCGCTGGAACCAGTCCAGCGTGCCCAGGATCTGCGGGGTCGTGTTCTGGAACAAGACGGTGAAGCCGTACGCCTGGCCCGCGCCAAGCGCGACCGTGAGGTAGCGGCTCCAGCGTGTGATCCTGCGCCGCCCTGCCTCACCCTCTTTGGAGATCTCCTTGATGCGTTCGGAGATCACCGTCATCAGCTGCATGATGATCGTGGCGTTGATATAAGGGTTCATGCCCATGGCCACGATGCTGAAGCGGGAAAGGCCGCCACCCGAGAACAGGTCGAGCAGCCCGAGCAGGGCCTGGGAGTTGAAGAGCTGGGCCAGCGCCGCCTGGCTGGCGCCGGGGACCGCGATGTTGGCGAACAGCCGGAAGATCACCAGGATCCCGCCCGTGAACAGGATCTTGTTGCGGAGCTCGGGCAGCCGGAAGGCGTTGACCAGAGCTTCGATGAAGTTCATTTAGGCGCGGGCCTGACTGTGGCCGCCGAGAGATTCGGTGGCCAGGTGGCCCGAGGCGAAGGAAGCGGCGAGCACCGCAGCGCGCGCATCCAGCGGATTCGTAAGCGAGGAGCGCAGCTGCTGACGCCCGCATCGGGCCGCATGGGCGCCGAAGATCCGGTGGCCAGCGGTCAGGACTGTGCCCATCTACTCGCTGTCGGGAGAGGCGCTCTCCGTGGGCGCTGGAGATGTCTGCTCCTCCCCACGCCGCGGCTTCGCCGCGGTCCGCTCCGCCTGCGGGGAGGCGGCGAGCTCGGCTCCGCCGACGGGCTCGGCTCCGCCGACGGGCTTGGGGGCCTTGGCAGCGGTGCGCCTCGCGCCGATTTTGCGAGGCTCGCCGAGGACCTTGACGCTCCCTCCGCGCGCTTCGATCGCCTCGCGCGCGCTGGAGCTGAAGGCGTGCGCCTCGACGGTCAGCTTGCGCTTCAGCTCTCCGGTGCCGAGCACCTTGACCTCCTCCCCGGGGCGGACCAGGCCCGCCTCGGCCAGGGCCTCGGCGTCGACCTTCGAGCCGTCTTCGAACCGGCTCAGCTTCGACAGGTTGACGACCGCGTAAACCTTCTTGAACGGGTTCTTGAACCCAGGAAGCTTGGGCAGGCGCTGCGCGAGCGGCATCTGGCCTCCCTCGAAGCCGAGGCGGAAGCCTTCGCTGCGAGCGTTCTGGCCTTTCTGGCCGCGCCCGGACGTCTTGCCGCGGCCCGACCCGGTGCCGCGACCGATCCGGTCCGGCCTGCGGTGCGCGCCTTTGGCCGGCTTGAGGTCGTGGAGCTGCATTACTGGTTGCCTCCTACCTTTCCCGGCCTGAAATCGCGGTGACGGGTGCGGATTTCAGGCCGAAGTGACCATGGCGCCAGGCGGCCTAGGTCTCGCGGGCCCCGGGCCGCCTCCACCGCGGCAACAGCATCCGCGAAGCAGTATTCGGCCACAGCTGAACGAAGGAGAACAGGCGCCATCGTCACGCCTAATTGCCTCTCTGGTGTTTCTTGTTGGAACGGGACCGCCAGATCTTGTAGCGGCTGCGCTTCGGCCGGATGAATGGCTCGCCCTCGACGGCGACCAGGAAGTTCACCGCCTTCAGCATCCCGCGCACAGCCGGGTTGTCCGGCAGCTCGCGGGTCTGGTTCATGCGGCGGAAGCCAAGCGACACAACGGTGGCCTTGATCGACGGCGAGGCTCCGATGGTGCTCTTCACCAGCGTCGCCTTGACCATCTTGTCCTCGTCCTTCTTGGCAGCCATCACTTCGATTCCGCGGCCTCGCCGTTGGACTTGCCGCCGCTCTCGGCGCGGCGGTGTGCCGCGGCCAGGCGCTTGCCGACGATGTCTTCGACCTGCTTGCCGCGCAGCTCGGCGATCTGCTGTGCAGTCTTGAGCTGCTGCAGCGCGGCGAGCGTGGCCCGCACGGTGTTGATCGGGTTGTTGGTCCCGTGCGACTTGGTGAGGATGTCCTTGATCCCGGCGGTCTCGATCACCGCGCGCATGGCGCCACCTGAGATCACGCCCGTGCCGGGCGCCGCCGGCTTCAGCATGATCTTGGCCGCGCCCCACTTGAGGCGAACCTCGTGAGGGATGGTCGTGCCGACCATGGGAACGGTGATCATGTTGCGCTTGGCCACGTCCATGCCCTTGCGGATGGCTTCAGTGACCTCACGCGCCTTACCGATGCCCGCGCCGACGCGCCCGTTCATGTCGCCGACCACGATCAGCGCGCTGAACGAGAACTTGCGCCCGCCCTTGACCACCTTGGACACGCGGTTGACGCGGACGACGCGATCGGTCAGATCGGATCGCTCGCCGCTCGAATGCGGATACCTGGACCCCATTACTTAGACCCCTTCCTTTCCCGGCCTGAAATCGCGGTGACGGGTTCGGATTTCAGACCGAAGTGACCATGGCGCCGCGCGGACTGGGTACCCCAGGCCGCGCCTGCGCTACGAACGGCAGCGTTGGACCGGTCAGCAAATTCGGATCGAAACTCCAATCCAGGCGCCATCGTCACGCTTAAAACTCCAGTCCGGCTTCGCGGGCGGCGTCCGCCAAAGCCTTGATTCTGCCGTGGTAGAGGAAACCCCCGCGGTCGAACACCACTGAGCTGACCCCCGCTGCCTTGGCCTTGGCCGCGATGGCCTTGCCAACCTCCGCCGCCTCCGCCATGCCGTTGCCCTTGGCCTTCAGTCCGACGGTCGAGGCGGCCGCGACCGTGCGACTCCCGGAGTCGTCGATGAGCTGGGCGTACAGGTGGTTCAGGCTGCGGAACACCGAGAGCCGCGGGCGCTCGGGCGTGCCGGCCACGTGCACGCGCACGCGTCGATGGCGCTTGGAGCGGTTCACCTTGCGGTCCTGTCGCTTGATCATGCGGTGGTCTTGGCCCCCTTGCCGGCCTTGCCCGCCTTGCGCCGGATCTTCTCGCCGCGGTACATCACACCCTTGCCCTTGTATGGCTCGGGCGGGCGCAGGCGGCGGATGTTCGCGGCGACCTGGCCGACATCCTCGATCGAGATGCCGGAGACCGAGAACTTGGTCGGGTCCTGCACGTCGATCGCGATGCCCTTGGGCGGCTTGAACTTGATGGGGTGCGAGTAGCCGAGGCTCAGGACGAGCTCCTCGCCTTGCTTGGCGGCGCGGTAACCGACTCCCACCAGCTCGAGGTGCTTGGTGAAGCCCTTGTTCACACCTTCGACCATGTTCGCGACCAGGCTGCGGACCAGGCCGTGGAGCGCTCGGTGCTGGAAGTCGTCGGACGGGCGCTCGAACACAAGCTCGCCGTCGACCTGCTTGACCGAGATGTCGGCCGGCAGGGTGCGCTCGAGCTGCCCCTTCGGGCCCTCGACCTTCACGTGGCCCGGCGCAATTGTGACCTTCACGCCACCCGGGACCTGCACCGGCAGCTTTCCAATTCGCGACAACTCTTTCCTTGCTCTCCTACGAGTCCCCCCACGAAACCTTCGACTTCGTAGGGACCCCGACTACAGCTCTACCACACATATGCCAATACCTCCCCGCCCAGTCCCTGGCGGGTCGCCTGCCGTCCGCTCATGACTCCCTCGGCGGTGCTGAGGATGGCGATGCCGAGCCCGCCCAGGACCCTGGGGATCTCGGTCTTGCGCGCATAGACGCGAAGCCCGGGGCGGCTGATCCTCTTCACCCCGGAGATCACACGCGTGCGATCGGGGCGAGACTTGAAGATGATACGCATCGTCTGGGTGGTGCCGTCGGCCTCCACGTCGTAGCCGGCGATGTAGCCCTCGTCCTTGAGGACTCGGGCGATCTCGAGCTTCAGCTTGGACGCCGGCACCCGCACCTCCGGATGCCTCGCGGAGTTGGCGTTCCGGACGCGGGTCAGCATGTCGGCGATCGGGTCTGCGATGGCGGCCGTCGAGATGCGCTTCGGCGCCTTGCCCACTGTGGTCTTGCCGACGTTTGTCTTGGCGACCGCTGTAGCCATCACCAGCTCGACTTCGTGATGCCGGGGATGCGTCCCTCTGCGGCAAGATTGCGGAAGCAGATGCGGCACATACCGAACTTGCGCAGGTACGCGCGGGGCCGCCCGCAGATGCGGCAGCGGTTGTGGAAGCGGACTTTGAACTTGGGTTTGATCGCGTCCCTCTTCCAGCGTTCGAGCGAAGATTTCTTGGCCAAACTCTTACCTCTTCCTGAATGGCATGCCGAGCCGTGTGAGCAGGCTCCGCGCCTCATCATCGGTGCGGGCCGTGGTGACGATCGACACTTCCAGCCCGCGCAGTTTGTCGATCTTGTCGTAGTCGATCTCCGGGAACATGACCTGCTCCCGCAGGCCGAGCGAGTAGTTGCCGCGGCCGTCGAAGCCGTCAGGGCTCACGCCCCGGAAGTCGCGGATGCGCGGCAGCGCGATGTTGAGCAGCTTGTCGAGGAAGTACCACATGCGCCGGCCGCGCAGCGTCGCCTTGATCCCGACCGTCTGGCCGGCGCGCAGCTTGAATGCCGCGACCGACTTCTTGGCCTTGATCAAGGCCGGCTTCTGGCCGGTGATGGTGACGACGTCCCCGACCGCCGCGTCGAGCGCCTTGTCGCTGTCCTTGGCCTCGCCGATGCCGATGTTGACCACGATCTTGGAGACCCTGGGCACCTCCATCGCGTTGCCGTAGTCGAACTCCTTCGTCATCTGAGGAACTACCGTGTCGCGGTACGCGATCAGCAGGCGCGGCGGCGCCTCCGAGCGCGTGCCCGGGCCCTTGTCGGCCTCTGGCCTCTTGGCCTGCTTCCTGTCCTGCTTCGGCGCGACCTTGGCTTTGGCGCGCGAGCGCGAGTCGGTTGTGACCATTTGATCGCTCACTGGGCCTCCGTCTTGCGGATGCGCTCATACGGCTCGCCACAGTGGCGGCAAACGAGAGCGCGTGCGCCAGATTCGAGCACGGTGTGCTTGGACCGGGTCGGGCGCGAGCACGAGGGGCAGACGAGCATCACGTTGGAATAGTCGAGCGGCGCTTCGAAGTCCACCACGCCACCTTGCGCGACGCTCACACCGCCCCGCTGCTGACCCGCTTTGGTGTGGCGCTTCAGGATGTTGACGCCCTTGACGACGATCTTGTGCTTGTCGGGCAGGGTCCGCAGCACCTCGCCCTGCTTACCCTTGTCCTTGCCCGCGACCACGATGACCGGGTCCCCGGGGGCAAGGTCGAGCCAGCGGCGCTTGGGCTCCGGTTTGTTTCTCAGCACGGGACTACAGGACCTCCGGAGCGAGCGAGATGATCTTCATGAAGTTGCGCTCGCGCAGCTCGCGGGCCACCGGGCCAAAGATGCGCGTGCCGCGCGGGTTGTTGGCGGCGGCGAGCAGCACCGCGGCGTTCTCGTCGAAGCGGATCAGCGAGCCGTCGGGGCGCTTGAACTCCTTGGTCACCCGCACCACCACGGCCTTGACGACCTCACCCTTCTTGACCTGGCCGCCCGGCTGCGCCGACTTGACCGTAGCCGTGATGATGTCGCCCACCGAGGCGTACTTGCGGTAATGCCCTCCGGCCACGCGGATGCACAGGATCTCTTTGGCTCCTGAGTTGTCCGCGACCTTGAGACGTGTCTCTTGTTGGATCATCCAGGGACCCCATCTCGACATGGATTGCCGGGGTCCCCGCGAAATCGCGGATTTCGTGGGGTGGTGTGGCGTGTTTCCTGCTGGATCACTTGGCTTTCTCGACAACCTCCAACACGCGCCACCGCTTCTCCTTGGAGATTGGGCGCGTCTCGGCGATGCGGACCAGGTCGCCCACGCCGCACTCATCTTTCTCGTCGTGGACCTTGAACTTCGTTCGCTGCTGCACCGTCTTGCGGTACAGGCGGTGGGCCTTGGACGTGCCGACCTGGACGATGACCGTCTTGTTCATCTTGTCGGCGATGACTGTGCCCAAGCGGACCTTGCGCTGGCCGCGGGTCTCGGTCGGCTTCTCGATGGTCGTGTCGCTCATGACTTGTCCTCGGTCTTCTTACGGGTCCGCTTCGGCTTGGCCACCGGTTCCTCTTCGACCGGCTCCGCGACGGCAACCGGCGCAGCTTCCTGGGGCGCCGCCACGGAGGCGACGATTCCGAAATCTCGTTCTCGCAGCACAGTCATGATCCGCGCGATGTCGTGGCGCACCTTGCTGATCTGGCTCGAGTTCTCGAGCTGGCCGACGGCATGCTTGAACCTGAGCTCGTAGAGCTCGCGACGCGCGGTCTTCAGGCGCACGCCCAGCTCATCCGGTTCCAGCACCCTCAGGTCGTCGACCTTCACTGCGAACCTCCACCGGCGGCAGACTCGGCGCTGACGAACCGCGTCTTGATCGGCAGCTTCGATGCGGCGAGCTTCATCGCCTCTTTGGCGACCTGGGGCGTGACGCCGCCCATCTCGAACAGCACGCGGCCGGGCTTGATCACGGCGACCCAGCCCTCGGGGTTGCCCTTGCCGGAGCCCATGCGGGTCTCGGCCGGCTTCTTGGTGATGGACTTGTCGGGGAACACGCGGATCCAGATCTGGCCGCCTCGCTTGACGTGGCGGGTCATAGCCCGCCGGGCGGCCTCGATCTGCCGGTTGCTCATCCAGCAAGCTTCCATGGCCTGCAGGCCGAAGTCGCCGAACGCCACCGTGGCGCCGCGCGTAGCGATGCCCGTGCGGCGGCCGCGGTGCATCTTGCGGTACTTGACTCTCTTCGGGATCAGCATCAGCTCTTCTTCTTGGTGGTGGCTTTCTTGGCCGGCGCCTTGGTCTCGGCCTTGGTTTTCGGCTCGGCCTTGGTGGTCTCGCCCTCTGCCTTCGTCTTGGAAGGAGGTGCGCCCTGGACGCGACCGGCGGGCGCAGCCTTCACCCTGGAGGCTGCGGTCGCGCGAGCGGCCGGCTTGGGCGTGGCTTCGGTCTTGGCTGCGGCCGAGGCGCCCGTCGTG
>JBAUTF010000161.1:0-5137 GCA_049582065.1 Candidatus Dormiibacterota bacterium
GGATGGCCCGGGGCCGGTAGATGTCGCAGGCGAACTGGGCGGCCATCGCCGCAGCGACCTTTCCGACGCCGGTGAGGATCAGCACGACCGGGTTGCCGGCGAGGTCGCCCTCCCAGGACTGGAGGCCCGGCCCCTCGATCCTGGCGCGTGCCAGGTGTCGAGCCAGCCCTTGGGCCTCCTCTCGGAGCGCAGCCAGCACGGCGACAGGATGTCGATCGGTGGCCATGGCACCGAATTCTGAGACCGACTCAAGCTTGACCTGCGTTCAACTTGCTGCTTAGATCGACTCGTCTGCCTGAAAAGTGCTGGGGAGGAGTAAGCATGACCAACCGCCCAACGGCAACTCTGATCGCTGCGACTGCGCTGATTCTTGCCGCCGCCGCCTGCGGGGGTGGTGGAAGTACGAACACGGCGGGTTCGACGGTCACCTTCGCGGCCCCAGTCTCCCAGACCGGCGCCTTCGGGCAAGCCGAAGGGCTTTACACCCTGCAGGGCTACAAGTTCTGCGTGCAGACCCTCAACTCGAAGGGCGGGATCAGCTTTGGCGGCCAGTCACACCAGGTCGCCCTGGTGACCCAGGACGACCAGAGCGTCGCGGCGACCTCGGCCCAGATCGTCGACCAGTACAACGACCAGGGCCACAAGCTCATCCTCAGCCCATATGGCTCGGGCGGAACCACGGCGGTCGCGCCGGTGGTGGAGCGCAACGGCCAGGTCATGGTCGACAGCAACGGCGCTGACACGGCCATCTTCACCCATGGCTACAAGAACACCTTCGCGGTCCTCTCGCCGAGCAGCACGTACGTCGTCTCGATCATCGATGCGTTGGCAGGGCTGAGCCCGGCGCCCAAGACCGTCGCGATCATCGCCGCGAACGACGGTTTCAGCCAGCACGCCGCTGAAACCGGTGTGGCCGAGGCCCAGGCCAAGAACATGACCGTCCTGCCGTCCGCCAACGCGTACACGTCGTCCACCAAGGTGAGCGCCAACGCCACCGACGTGTCCAGCGCGCTGATCGCGATCAAGGGCACCAACCCCGACGTGATCATCATCTCGGGGCACCTGAACGAGGCGGTGGCGGCGATCAAGCAGAGCTCGGAGCTGGGGGTCAAGCCGAAGTACGGCTTTGCCGCCACGGTGGCGCCTCCGACTCCGGCTTTCATATCCGCTCTCGGCAAGTCGGCCGAAGGCGTGCTCGGTAGCACTCAGTGGGTGCCCGAGATCTCCGCCTCCGACGCCATCTTCGGCAGCGCCAAGGACTTCCTCGCCAACTTCACCAACACCTACGGCTGGTCGTCCAGCCAGTACCCGTACCAGGCCGCCGACGCAGCTGCTGCTTGCGAAGTCATGGCGCTGGCGATCGAAAAGGCCGGATCGACCGACCCGGCCGCGGTGCGCACGGCTCTGGCCGGGCTCAAGGCCGACACGTTCTACGGCCACATCGAGTTCGACTCGACCGGTCAGAACGCCAACAAGCCCATGTACGTGATCCAGGTCCAGAGCTCGTCTTTCGTGACCATTTACCCGAGCAACCTCGCGACCAAGCAGGCGGTCTGGCCGGCGATCTCCTGACATGACCCAGTTCCTGCAGGCGGCCGCCTATGGCCTCGTCCAGGGCGGCCTCCTCGCCCTGGTCGCCGTGGGCTTTTCGCTCGTCTGGGGGATCATGAACGTGGTCAACCTGAGCCACGGAGCGCTGGCGGTGACCGGCGCTTACCTCGCGTGGCTGTTGAACGTGCACTTCGGCATCGACCCATTCCTAGCGATCCCGCTGGTCGCTGCCTGCATGTTCGGGCTCGGCTACGTCCTCCAGCGGGGGCTGATCAACCTGGTGGTCAACGCCCCGATCTTCCTCACGCTGCTGCTGACATTCGGGTTGGGCCTTGTGATCCTCAACACGCTCCAGCTCCTGTTCACGGCGGACGACCGCTCGATCGAAACCTCGTACGCGTCGCAGAGCTTTGCGATCAGCACAGTGAACATTCCGTACGGGCGGCTTGGGGCATGTCTCCTGGCGGTGGCGGTCACCGTGCTGCTGGCGTTCGTGATGACCCGCACGCGCCTGGGGCGCGCCATCGGCGCCACGGGCATGGACCGGGGCGCCGCACGGCTGATGGGCATTCGCGCCCGTCATGTTTACGCGATCACCTTTGGGATCTCCGCCGCCCTGGCCGGCATCGCCGGGACGATGATCGCGACCGTCGGCTCCTTCAACCCGACTAGCACGCCGTCCCAGCTCACCCTCGATGCATTCGTGATCTCTGTGCTCGGTGGTCTCGGCAATATGTATGGAGCGCTGGTCGGCGGGCTGCTGCTCGGCGTGGCCGAGTCGATTGGCGGGCTGCTGCTGACCGGGACCTGGGTCAACGCGATCGCGATGGCGGTCCTGATCGTGACCTTGATCATCAGGCCGTCCGGCTTGGTCGGCAAAGCCCAGTACGGCGGCCGCGTGGAGGTGTGACGACTGCTCTTAACGTAGAAAGCTCGGTCGTAATCTTCAAGGGCCCGCGGCGCGGGCGGCAAGAGCAGCTCGTGGACTGGCTCCGCTCGCGAACGTTGGCCAACTCGTGGCAGTGGCTCGCGGGGCTGGCCGTCTTCATCGCCATACTCGGACTCCAGCAGGTGATCGACCCGGGGACCCAACGTCTGCTCACGGCGGTGTTCCTGTTCGTGGCGCTGGCCCAGGGATGGAACATCATCGGCGGCTACACGGGCTACGCCAGCTTCGGCCAGGTCGCCTTCTTCGGCCTCGGCGCCTACACCGTCGCCGTCCTCATGAACAACTACCACGTGTCGTTCTGGGCCGCGATGCCGGTCGCCATCCTCGTGGGTGTCGCCTTCGCCGTTGCGATAGGCCTTCCGCTCCTGCGTTTGCGCGGCCACTACTTCGCGATCGCGACGCTGGGCGCCGCGGAAGGATCTCGTGAGGTGATCAACAACATGACGCCCGTCACGGGCGGGGGACTCGGAATCACCATCCCCACGTTCGGCGACCAGGCGCCGACTGCTTACTTTGGCAAGCCCGGCTTTTACCTCGCGTTCCTCATCGTTGCCGCGGCATCAGTCTTCATCGCGGCCGTTCTGTCGCGCAGCCGGTTCGGGTACGCGATGGTCGCCGTGCACCAGGACGAGGATGCGGCGGCCGGAGTCGGCATCAACACGACCAGGGTCAAGGTCGTGGCCTTCGCCGTGTCCGCCGCGATTGTGGCGTGCGCCGGCGGGCTATACGCCTTCCAGCAGATCGAGTTCTATCCGACCGACGTCTTCGACGCCAACTTCACGGTGTTGATGGTGATCATGGTCGTGATCGGAGGCAGCGGCACGGTCCTCGGTCCACTGGTCGGAGCGGTGGGGCTCGAGCTACTGGCCCAATTTCTGCGTGTCAACCTCGGCATGTACAACCAGCTCATCTTCGGAGCCATCATCGTGGTGGTCGTCGTCTTCTTTCCGCAGGGCGTCGTCAACTTCTTTCGCGACGCGTGGCGCACCCGGCAGTTCTCGCTTCTCGACAACGTCCGGCGGTACCGGCTTTGATCGCCAAAGAGGCCGCGCCGGGCCCGGCGATCCTCGAGGTTCGCAAGCTGTCGAAGCGATTCGGGGGGCTCTGGGCCTTACGAGACGTGTCCTTCTCTGTCGGCGAAGGCCAGATCCTCGGCATCATCGGGCCCAACGGGGCCGGCAAGAGCACGCTGATCAACCTGGTCACCGGACATCTGCGGCCGACCAGCGGACAGGTCCTGATCGACGGCAAAGACGTGACCGGGTCGCGACCATGGGTGATCGCGCACGATCGCGTGGCGCGCACGTTCCAGATCGTGAAGCCTTTCCGCGGCCTGACTGTCCGCGAGAACGTCGCCATCGGCGCGATGAACGGCAACGATCCGGACCGGAGCGTCCGCGACGCTCTGGCCACAGCCGACCGGCTCCTCGGCCTGGTCGGCATCGAGCAGCACGCGAATGCGTCGCCGAGCCAGCTGAGCGTGGCCGACGCGCGCCGGCTGGAGCTGGCCAAAGCGCTCGCCTGCCGGCCGCGCCTCCTGCTCGTCGACGAGGTGATGGCGGGGCTCCGCCACCAGGAGATCGAGGCGGCGGTCGAGCTGATCCACCGCCTGCGCGATGGCGGCATCACGATCGTCGCGGTCGAGCACGTCATGAAGGCGATCGTCTCGATCAGCGACCACGTCCTGGTCCTGCACCACGGCTCGGTCCTGGCCGAGGGCCCCCCGAATGAGGTGCTGGCCGACCCGCGAGTGGTCGAAGCCTATCTGGGTCATCGCTACGCCAGGAGGCGATCGTCATGAGCCTGCTCGAGGTCAAAGGCTTGAACGCCGGCTACGGTCGGGTCGAGGTGCTCTGGGACGTGGAGCTATCGATCGACGACCGCCAGATCTCAGCCCTGGTGGGAGCCAACGGCGCGGGGAAGACCACGCTCCTGCGAGCCATCTCTGGGATGATCCCACGGCAGTCCGGCTCCATCGCGTTCCAGGGCCGCGACATCACCCGTTCCTCGATCGAGCAAATCGTCGACTTGGGGATCGCCCATGTGCCTGAGGGTCGGCGCCTGTTCTCCGGCCTCACCGTCCGCGAGAACCTGCTGGTGGGCGGATGGCGCGGCCGGCACACCGACCTGGAGCGAGTGCTGGCCCTCTTCCCGGCCCTAGCCCAACGGCTGGGCCAGGTGGCTTCGACGCTTTCGGGGGGCGAGCAGCAGATGTGCGCCATCGCGCGCGGCCTGATGGGCCGTCCGGCGCTGCTCATGATCGACGAGCTGTCCCTGGGCCTTTCCCCGAAGATCGTGGACGAGATCATGTCCCGGCTTCCGGAGATCGCCGAGTCGGGCACCGCCATCCTCCTCGTCGAGCAGGACATCGACAGCGCGCTGACAGTGTCGGAGCACGCGTACGTCCTCGAGACCGGCCGGATCACCAACTCGGGGCCGTCGACCGCGCTGCTGGCCGACCCCACGATCCAGGAGGCCTATCTCGGGCTGGCTCGCGGATAGGCAAGTTCAGAGCAGGCAGCGCGGCCTTAATCTTCTCCGTCATCGACGCACACTGGATGGCGGTCGCGCGTGGCGATGAGCCGGCCGACCTGGTGCTGGCCGGCGGTCGCGTGCTCTCGGTCTTCACCAAGGAAT
>JBAUTF010000162.1:0-2510 GCA_049582065.1 Candidatus Dormiibacterota bacterium
ACGCTCGGACCCCCCTGCCAGAAAGTCTTCCGCTAACCTCCTGACGGAGCCGGCGTAGCTCAGCTTGGTTAGAGCAGCGGTCTTTTAAACCGAGGGTCCGGGGTTCGAGTCCCCGCGCCGGCACCACTGTTTTGTAATCAATTCCGGTCCCCGCCGGGCACTCGAATCTCCTGCTCTATAGCCACGATATAGCCAAGCGTTGGCTATACGGCCGGGCTATACGGAGCTGGATTCGAGATCGGGAGCAGCGGTTTATGCGACCGCTGCTCGATTGATGGCCGGCAGTGAGGAATATTTGAACGGTTGCTTCCTCGTCAAGGAGCGAGCGCCCAGGATCTGATACCTGGCAGACACCGGGCGAGCCCCGGTTTCCGCGATGGTTAGCCACGGGAAATGCATGGGGCCTTCGCCGCTGTCATCTTCGCGGCCACGCTGATTGCAATCGTCACCCGGCCTCGACGGATTGGCGAGGCCTGGTCGGCTCTAGCAGGCGCGTTGCTGATGCTGGTCACTGGAGCCATCAACGTCGGTTCGGCGTTGGCCGCGATCGGCGCCGAGTGGAATCTTTTCCTCTTCTTTCTCGGCTTGATGCTCACGGCGGCTGTAGCGGACATGGCCGGGTTCTTCGACTGGGCTGCCGCTCTCGCCGCAGCTGCAGCCCGTGGCAGCGGCCGCTGGCTTTTGTTCAACGTCTTCATCCTCGGCGCCGTGATCACCACGTTTCTTTCCAATGACGCAACTGCCATCATCCTGACGCCGGTCGTCTACACCATGGCGACTCGCTTGCGGCTCCGCGTCATGCCCTACCTGTTTGCGGTCAGCTTCGTCGCCAATGCGGCGTCGATGACTCTGCCGATCTCCAATCCGATCAACGTGCTCACGGGCGATCACCTCCGCGCGCCACTGGGCGTGTACGAGAGCCACGTGTTGGCCGCATCGCTTGCTTCGACCGCGATATGCGTTGGCGTGTTCATGGCCGTCTTCTGGGGGGCCACCGGCCGCCGATTCGACTTCGACCTCCAGGCCGCGCTCGCCACAGTTGCTGCCGACCGCGCTTTCTTTCGCCTCGTGATTGCCGGCCTCGGCCTCCTCGCGCTCGCCTACGTGATCGGTTCAGCGCTCCTCTTGCCGCTCGGTGTGATCGCGGTTGCCGGCGGTGGCGGGCTGTTGGCCGTCGCGGCATTGCGCCGTCGAGTCTCGCGCGAGGACCTTCGCGCACACGTCAGTCCGACGCTCTTCGTCTACATCGCCGCTCTTTTCGTGCTCGTGCGCGGAGTGCAGGACGCCGGCATCACCGCGGCCCTTGTGGCCGGCGCGGTAGTCCATGCCTCAGATTCCGCGAATGCCGTCGTCTCAGGTCTGCTGGGCAGCGCAGCGACCTCCAACCTCGTCAACAACCTGCCCAGCATCCTGGTCTTCATCTCGGGCGCGCAGGCCGGCGGCGTGCCGGAAGTACTGCGCGCGCCCTTCTTGTTCGGCGCGCTTGCGGGCGCCGACCTTGGTCCCAACCTGACCCCGGTCGGAGCGCTCTCGACCATGCTCTGGCTGGTGATCGTCCGCCGTCGCGGCCTGGAGGTTTCGGCCTGGGACTTCCTCCGGCTCGGTGCCCTGGTGGCACCCCTGACGTTGCTCGCCGCCGGTGCGCTCATCGCCATGAGCTTCCGGTGAGCACGCCAGGCCTGACAATGCGGCGGTAAGGATGCGGGTCCTAGTTCTGGTCGACGGCCTCCACACCGAAGCGCTCATCGACGGGCTGGCGAGGATCGTCCGGATCGATCAGGCGGAGCTGCTGCTCGTGTACGTGCAGGGGCCCGGCCCCCGGGCAGGCCTGGACCTGGTTCGGCACCGTCCGGGGGGACACCGGCTCCCGCCTCACCGTGAGCGCGAGCTGGTCGAGGCCGAACTGTTGGGCAGTGCGAGTGCACTTGCCGAAGCCGAGTTGCGGGCCAGGGCACTCTTCGCGACTGTCAAGTCGATGCAGCTAGCCGGTGAGCCGGGCCGCGCTGTCTGCGACGTCGCTGCTCGGGAGCGGGTCGACGTCATCGTCATAAGAGCTGGAGGTCGCGATCAGCCACCGGTGGGCCCGAAGTCGCTAGGACCCACTGCCCGGTTTGTTACGGACCACAGCCCGTGTCCGGTCCTCCTGCTGCGGGGGGGCCCGTAGTCGCTGTCCAGCGCGCCGACCAATAGCCAATTTGTATGGCCAAGCCGGGCCCGTCGCAGGAGCCACGAGGAGGCGCCAGGCGGAGACTCGAATAGGGCAGGAGCCCTGGAGGGGTGTCAGGCGGAAGTCGGGAAGGACTTTTAAACCGAGGGTCCGGGGTTCGAGTCCACGCGCTGCTCACCCGCCGGTTCGAACTCATTGAGCAGCGGTTTTTTGGGCCGCTGTTGTGCTGCTGACGCGAGACCATGGGACTGGCTGGTATCCGTCCAGGGCTTTTGCTTGGCGGAGGCGACGGGCTCTCCGAGCCGGCTCGGCATGGGGCCCGGCTCCCGGCAGGTCAAGGACA
>JBAUTF010000163.1:0-4070 GCA_049582065.1 Candidatus Dormiibacterota bacterium
CGCCGAGTCATCCCTGCAATGTTCGCCACCCTCGCCGCGTGGGCTGGGCTCGCCTTCGTGACCGGAGCATATCTGCGCCTGCACTATATGGCGCCGCTGGTCACCAGCAACCCCAAGATTCCTGCCGGCGCATGGGTGATCAGCCAGGGGTGGTTCAAGGGCGGCAATCCAGCGAGTCTGGACATGATCAACCAGACCCTCGGCGCGGTCGACGTCCAAGCCGTGACGCCCGAAGTGTTCTCACCTGGGCCCTCGACCCCGGACAACTTCGACCCCGTGCTGTACCTAATCCAGCACGGCTATACGCAATTGACGAGCTACGAGCCAGCCAGCTGGTTCTGGCCGTTCCAATGGATCGAAGGCAGTTGGCTGCTGGCCCTCTCCCTGCTCCTCATCGCCACGGCTGTCTGGCTGGTCCGCCGCCGCGCGGTCTGAAGCCGTCAGCTTCCTCGCCAAAAAGCAGGCGCAGTCTCAAGCTGCATGAGTGGAGTTGTCGAAAGGTGTACAGAAGGCGGCTCACACTCAGCCGCTGTCGAGGAACGGTACGGCGATTCCCACCTAGAGTCGTGAAATTGCAACTGGCCTCCGGGTCAGAGACAGCCGGGGCGACGGAGTACCCTCAATTTCGTGCGCGAGACTGGGCACCGCGCCATCCTTACCCTTGCCGCTGTATCCGGGGCGATCCTCCTCACCGCGTGCACGCCATCAGTCCCCTATGAAGGCACGTTCACCGGCTCGACCAAGTCTCCTTGGATCCAGGTCTACGACGCTGAGTACAACATGGAGGCCAAGCAGATCACTGTCGGCTGCGCGACTCAGATCGTCTTCCAGGACGGTAACGCCCGCACCGTTGCTTATCTCGGCACAGAACAGTTGGGCTTTCCACCTCATAAGCCCGTAGTCGGCCCCACGAACTGGTACGGATACTCCGGCCCTCTAACCACTGGCACCTATAGGTTTGTCGGGGCGGCCACGAGCGCCTGCACGTGGTCAGTTCGGCTCACTGTGTTCAGCGGACACACGAGCCGGGCGAGCGGCTCCAGGTAAATCCCCCATCCCCCCGCCACCGTCCATGTTGTGCATGGCACGCCATGTAACTCCAACGGGTGATGGAATCAACAAGGTTCTCGATCGGGCCGAATGTGCGTGATCCCCCTGGGTGCCCCGTATTTCCTAGAGGTGTACAGACTTAGCGACCATCCCAGCCAACTCGGGTTAGCGCCGATTGTCAATGGCCATCTGAGAGTCCGTGGTTTTGGCCAACTGAAAGTCCGTACCCTGCCGACGCTCAGTCGTCCTTCAGCGGCGCACCTCCTCGGCTGCCAGCTTCGCGCATCCGGAGCGATTCGCCGGCAGTGTTTCGAGGTTGACTACGCGAACGGCTAGCCTGTCAGGGTGAACAGATTCACGGTGGACACCTCGGCAACTCGAGCGCACGCGAGCGTCGCACGGCCCCGTGTGCGGCGGGGACCTGAAGCGTCAGTGACGCCGGCATTCGTCTCCTGGAGCGGAGGCAAGGACTGTTCTCTTGCGATGTACCGGGCGGTGACGCAGGGATCGGCTGTGCGCCTGCTCGTCACGATGATGATCGAAGACGGCACGCGCTCACGCTCCCACGGCATTCGCCGCGCGCTCCTCGAAGCGCAGGCCGAGGCTTTGGGTGTGCCAATGTTGCTGGTCCCCACCAGCTGGGAGCAGTACGACACGTCGTTTCAGCATGCGGTCGCCTCGGCCAAGGGCGCCGGCTGCCAGGTGGGGATCTTTGGCGACATCGATATCGATTCACATCGTGAATGGGTTGAACGGGTTTGCGCTCTCGAGGGTTGTACCGCGCTGCTTCCAATTTGGCATCACGACCGGGACGTTCACCTGTCCGATCTGCTGAGGCTTGGTTTCAAGGCGGTCGTGGTCGCGGTGCGGGACGGCGTGCTACCGCCGCAGCTGCTGGGCCGAGTGGTCGACAGCGACCTGCTGGCCATCTTCCAGCAGTCGCCGGTCGACCTCGCGGGCGAGGGCGGCGAGTACCACACGTTCGTGGTCGACGGCCCCACATTCCACCGTCCGGTGCCCATCGAGGTGGGCCCGACGGTCCTCCGCGACGGAGTCTGGTTCGCCGACCTCACTCTTAGAGATTGATCCCTTGGCCGCCTGAAGGCTGCGATCCATCGTGGGGTGTGGCTAGCTTCACCACTGCCGGCAAGGTGGCCTCCCTCAATTTCGACGGTCAGCTGCGTGGTCGAGATGGTCGTGCGATCCGCTGTTACGACTGCCTGCGGTCGATTGAGGCCGATCGAACGAGGGCCAAGCAGCTTGACCGACCGAGGGAGACCCTAAGCCATGGTCCCCGCGCTGGGCGCGCGTGAACAGCTCGGAATCGTCCTCCGGCCGGCCCTCCATCGGAACGAATCTTCTACACCGGGCGAGGCATCGTGGTTCCGCGAGCTAGCAACGGAGACCGGGGAAGGTGTGTTGTGGTCAGTGATGGACGGGTACTGAGCGCCTGTTCGAGCGGATGCTGCACGAGCACCAGGACCGCGTCTTCGCGTTCGGCCTGGCCCTGACCAACCGTTGCCTCGCCAAGACGCCCTGACGATGCTGCCCATGGCGCTGAAGGACGGCAAGAGTCGGTGTGGATCGCGGAGCCGCGGCTGACCGGAGGCTCGAACACGAGATTGGCCAGGTCCACGCCGAGTGTGGTGAGTTGTCTAAAGGTGTACGAAGGGCCTGGCCGTACTTAGGTCGCGCTAGCTGTGCCGCTTGCATTCGCCACGACCGATGCCAGGTAGTCCCTTAGCCCAGCGTCTCCCTGTGCCCGGAGTGCCTCAAACTCGCGCTTGAACAAGGGTCGGAGCAGCCAGGCACCGAGGCACATCTGCTGGCGGGCTCTTACCTTAACCAGGGTGCCACCCGCTACCGGCGCGAACGTACTCTCATGGTCGATGCGGCCCATGCCGGAACCGTCAGTGATGATCGTCGTCACCAGTTTCCGGGGCGGATCGGAGCCCACCACAGTTGTCGTCAAGACGCGGCCGGATGCCTCTGTAACGTGTCTCGATCCAGGTTGACCGGGCTGTCCAATCTGGCTGACTAGCCTCCTGCGTTGAGGGTTGCCAGACGCCTGCAGGCCAACTTTGATGTCGGATGCAATCTCGAACATCTGCTCAGGTGTCGCTGGAAAAACTGCGTTGGACTCAGTCGTGACTCGCATCGGCACGAACCTGCAGATGATCCAGGCCATCATGGCCGTGCCGACCCCAACGGCGAGGCCATCAAAACCGAGTGGGGAGGCGATCCAAGCACCCAGCACCCCGATCGCGGCCGGCACAAGGAACCAGAGCAGATTCAGCTGGATGCGCCGGGCGATCCCTGGCGGAGCCAACCAGTTCCTCGACATTGATGCAGGAGCAGATTAGGACTTGTGGGGGAATCCAGAATCGCTTTCCTCGTCGAGGTGAGGCCGGGATGCCCCGTATTTCCTAAAGGTGTACAGACTGACCGCCATCCCAGCTGCTGCCCAAATTGGTCGAACGAAATGCCGAGATGATCGGAGGCCGCAGCGCCGGTTGGCACCGAGGAGGTTCCACACGAATGGGCCTGTTGTCATGCGATGACGGTCTCCGAGCGAGAGTGACGGCTCAAATCCAACGCGGCGTCTCGAATGTGGCGTCGAATACGCTTTGATCCTGGTCAGCATGCTTCCACGAGATGCTGCCGCTGGGCCGGCAGTCGTAGGGATCTGGCCAGAAGTCGGTTATCCGAGCAATCTTGCCTTCGTCGTCCATTTCGAAGAAATAGAGCCCGGGCTGCGTTGTCCCGTCGGCATTCATAAAGTCGATCCAGCTCGCCCCGAGTTGTGACCGCGAGAGGGGCTGTCGCCGCTGCAAGTTTGCGGGTGTGACAGGCTGTAGCGGTGCGTGTCGCCGCCCTCTACGACGTCCACGGCAATCTGCCTGCGCTCGACGCTGTGCTGGCGGAAGCCGCGGAAGCGGACCTCCTGATCGTGGGCGGCGATGTCGTCGGCGGCGCGTTCCCGGCCCAGACCGTCGAGCGATTGCGCGGCCTCGGAGACC
>JBAUTF010000164.1:0-3270 GCA_049582065.1 Candidatus Dormiibacterota bacterium
GCGCCGACGTCAGTCCTGGTCTTCCCGTGCGGGCCATTCCTCTGCCTCCAAGCGAGATGCCCCATCATCGACAGATTGCTGCCACGGGTTGAATTCGCCCTCTCTTTCTTAAGAAGTCGCGCTCGCAATTGCACGGCAGCAGCAGGTCATAGACGATCTGGGACGCTAAGGCGCTCCGGGTCTTTCAAGAACCATCTGTGCGACAGCGCTTTTGGAGTTGAACCCGCTTTCGTGAACGGGTTAGTCTAGTCACTACGAACCGAGCCTCGGGCCCACAGTCGACGGCTTTCTCTTCGACGACGTCCACGAGCTCGCCCCGCCCCAGCGGGCGCACTGGGACGGCGGGTTCTGATTCCGCGATCCCGAGGGCAACACCTGGGACGTCGCGTGGGCGGAGGGCTCTCGCTTCGACGTCAAGGGCGGCATCGTCTTTCCTTGATCCGCTGACTGCCAAAAGACCGCCCAAGCCCGCGACCCATGCATTCGGCTGGGCATCAGACCGGCCATTTTGAGGAAGAGGCGGACGCTGGATGCGCGCATAACTGAATAATGGCCGCGTCTACCCTGACCATTACACCGACTGGCTACGTACGTTGAAGTCCGGATTCGTCCAGGGGCATGTCGTCAAGGCCATAGAGCCCACTCCGTACGCTGCGCCGATCAAAGCGTTCCTCGTTCCGGAATCGCTCAACTCTGACGACAGTAGCTGATGGCCACGGTAATCGTTGTCGATGACAGCGGGCCAGATCGCGAACTTCTGGCGAGCCTTCTTAAGTATGCCGGGCATGTCGCCATGCTTTGCGCTGACGGGCAGGCAGGGCTGGACTTGATCAAGAAGGTTAAGCCCGACCTAGTCATCGCCGACCTCATCACTCCAGGCATCGACGGGTACGAGCTGGCTCGAGCCGTACGTACCGATCCAGCGATAACCGCTACGCCAATCATTTTGCAGACAGCCCACTATCTCGAGTCAGAGGTCCGCCGCATCGCGGCCCAGATCGGCATCCAAGAGGTCCTCATCAAGCCGTTCGAACCGCAAGCCTTTCTCGACGTCGTTGCCAAAACACTGCTTGACAAGGCGCGCGTTCCCCTTGGCGCACAAGCGACCTCAGACGCGGAGTTTCATATCGAACACCTGCGCCTGGTGTCGGCCAAGCTCACTGAAAAGGTCATGGAGCTCGAGGCTGTGCGCAAGGAGGTGGACAGAACCGCGGCCGCGTATCAGCTCCTGTTCAGGGCCCAGCCCGAGGCGGCATGGGTCTTTGACTTGGGGACGTTGCGCTTCATTGAGGTAAACGACGCAGCAATCAAACGCTACGGCTACTCGCGTGACGAATTTCTCGCCATGACGATCAAGGACATCAATGCCCCGGAGGAAGAGCCGGCATCACCGGCAATCCTTCATGTGGAGCAATCGGGTCGGCGGCTCCACCGCAAGAAGGATGGCACGGTGATCGAAGTCGAGCTCCTGACCCACGACGTCAATTACCGTGGGCAACGATCTCGTTATGTGATGGCACAGGACGTGACCGAGAGACGGAAGATGCAACGGCAGGCGAACCAAGCCAAACCGGCCGAAACCTAGACACCAGCTGGCTTCGCATCGCCGGCGATCGCTCAGTGGGTTCCCAAATGAGTAGTCTCGGACGGGCTGCACCTCCGCCAGCGGCTGGTATCACGGGTCCTAAAGGTCGATCAGGCCCTTGCGCGCGGCCGCTAGGACCGCTTGCAGCTTGGAGTGGACCTGCAGCTTCTCGATCACGTGGCGCACGTGCCACTCGACGGTATGCGGAGCGATGCCCAGGCGCTCACACATCGCGGTCGTGTCCAAACCTTCGGCGAGAAGGTGCAAGATGTCGAACTCTCGCGGCGTGAACTCCGCAAGGAGCTGCTCACGCTCCCGCTTTACAGTGGCGGCGCCGTGCTGCCGAGCGATCGCGCGAGCGAAGAGCGCGACGGGGATGAGCACCTCGCCCATGGATACGCGGCGAACCGCTTCGATGATCTGATCTCCGGTCGCATCCTTCGTGAGATATGCCGTGGCGCCGGCGTTGACGGCATCCAGCAGCGCGGCCTCAGATTCATCGGCGCTGTGGAACACAATTGCCGCTTGAGCGTGCTCTTTCAGGATCATGCTGGCAGCTTCCGGCCCTGTCACGTCTGGGAGCCGGAAGTCCATCAGCACGACGTCGGGTCGGTCCTCGGAGGCCGCTTTCACGGCGGCGGCGCCCGAGGCGCAAACGCCCGTTACGGCGAGGTCAGGCTGCCCTTCGAGGACCCGAGCGATGGCGGACGCCAGTAGGGGATGGTCTTGAACGATCAAGACGCGCACTCGGCGGGCAGCAGGCTCACCGTCGGGGGCGGGTTCCGGATTGCGCACCGAAAGTAGTCTCTACCCTCGAAGCGAAAACGCTTCGGTCATAGGCAAGGGTGTGGGGGTCACATATTCATTGGCGGGCGGGCTACTCGGAGTCGGGTCGCCTGACGGATAGGATTGCGACCGCCGATGCTCTTCGCTCTCGCGTACTCCTTGGCTTCGGCGACTCGTCGATCTAGTTGATGTGAGACTGTGTGTCCACGACCCCAAAGCAGAGCTGCTTCTCCTCCGGCACCAGCTTCGTGTCGTGCGTCGGCAGGTCAAGAGACCGCAGCTGAATACTGCGAACGGACGATTATGGCGGCGCTCAGCCAGAGGGTGAATCGGGAGGCTCTCGTCGGGATGCTTGTCCAGCCGGAGACGGTTCTTGGTTGGCACCGCGAGTTGGTGAGGAGAAGATGGGCGGCCATCGGTCGCCGGCGTGGCCCGGGCCGGCCAGGTCTCGATGCCGTGAGGCGAGCGCGGCGATTCCTTTGGGGATCGGGTGCCGCGCAAAATTTGTGACGCAGCAATACCTCGTGATGTTGCTGACAGGGCTTTGCAGCGGTGCCACAGTCCGTGAGATGCATCGCCGCAGCGAAACATCAGACCGAAGCCTCGATCGGCGCCGGCCTTCCACGGGCTGCTACCGGGCTCAACTGTGCCCACGGCGATGCCGGTGACGGAGGGACCCTCCGAGCCACTCCAAGGTGAGGATATTGACACCTCACACTGGGAGGATGCTCGCCACTGGATTGGCGTCTACTCCGATCTGCTCCGCTTCAAGGTTGGGCTTCTGGATCGGATCAGGCGCGATCTAGCCAAGTTGAGACCTGTCGCGCAGCGGGCAGCGGAGGTGGACCTCAGGATCATCGAGGGCCAGATGGAGGGTTATCAGAAACGGCTCGAGCTGT
>JBAUTF010000165.1:0-25917 GCA_049582065.1 Candidatus Dormiibacterota bacterium
ACGCTCGGACCCCCCTGCCAGAAAGTCTTCCGCTAACCTCCTGACGGAGCCGGCGTAGCTCAGCTTGGTTAGAGCAGCGGTCTTTTAAACCGAGGGTCCGGGGTTCGAGTCCCCGCGCCGGCACCACATCCGAATTCGGATTTGGCTCGCGACGGTAAGTGACGGCGGCGGCGTATAGCCAAATGTATTGACAAGCCAGAATGCACTCCAGGAGGTCTGGGGAGGCGCAGGGAGGCGATCTGCCATCGGACCGGCGCCCGGCTCCCGGCAGGTCAAGGACAGGTTGCCTCGTCCTCCGCTCGATACGCCGGGCAACTCCTCGCGGCTGCTCGGGCTCCGTTAGCCCACCTCGCCGGTCCCTAGCGAGATACCTGATTGATCTAACGAAAAATTCGTTATGCTGCCGGGATGCAAGCTGAAAATCCCAACTCCGCCCAGCGTGTGATCCAGCGCTTTGGTGGCCAGAGCGCGCTGGCCCAGCTCATCGGTCGGCGTCAGAGCACTGTCGAGCATTGGGCCGCCACCGGTCGAGTTCCAGCCCAGTGGCAGACGACGCTAATGGGCCTGGCCCGAGAACGAGGGATCCCGCTGGAGGCGAAGGATTTCGTGACCGCGCAATCCCACGCCATCGCACCCGCCGAGGGCCGACTTGGCGTGCTTCTGGTGGGGCTGGGCGCGGTCGCCTCCACCTTCATAGCCGGGGTCGAGCTGATCAAGAGGGGCGGCGGGCTACCCATCGGGTCGCTGACGCAGATGGGCACGATCCGGCTTGGCAAACGCACAGAGAAGAGGATGCCCCTGGTGAAGGACTTCGTTCCGCTGGCGGCCCTCGACCAGCTGGTCTTCGGCGCATGGGATCCCATCTCTGACAATGCATATGAGTCCGCGTTGAAATGCGGCGTCCTGGACCGCTTCAGTCACATCGAGCCGGTCGCGGGCGAGCTGAGAGAGATCGAGCCCATGCCCGCCGCCTTTGACCAGTTCTACGTCAAGCGATTGCGTGGGTCCAACGTCAAACGCACTCGCCGCAAGCGCGAGCTTGTGGATGCGCTGCGCCAGGACATCCGCGAGTTCAAAGACGCCCACGCCTGCTCGCGGCTGGTGGTGATCTGGTGCGCGTCGACGGAGATATTCCTCACGAAGGGACCGACGCATGCGGACCTCGACTCGTTCGAGGCAGCCCTGAATGCGGACGACCGCACCATCGCTCCTTCGATGCTTTACGCGTACGCCGCGCTCCAGGAGGGCGTCCCCTTCATCAACGGAGCCCCCAACCTGACCGTCGACATCCCGGCTCTGGTCGACCTTGCCAACGAGCGCGGATTGCCCGTTTGCGGCAAGGACTTCAAGACCGGACAGACGCTTCTGAAGACCGTCATCGCTCCCATGCTGAAGGCGCGCATGCTCGGGCTGCGAGGCTGGTATTCGACCAACATCCTGGGCAACCGCGACGGCGAGGTGCTCGACGACCCCGAAAGCTTTCGGACCAAGGAGGAAAGCAAGCTGGGCGTGCTCGAGCAAATCCTCCAGCCCACCCTGTACCCCGACCTCTATGGCGACATCTATCACAAGGTGAGGATCAACTACTACCCGCCGCGAGGCGACAGCAAAGAAGGCTGGGACAACATCGACATCTTCGGCTGGCTGGGCTACCCGATGCAGATGAAGATCGACTTCCTGTGCCGGGACTCCATTCTCGCCGCGCCACTGGTGCTCGACCTGGTTCTCTTCACGGACCTCGCCCAGCGCGCGGGCCTCGGCGGCATCCAGGAATGGTTGTCTTTCTACTTCAAGAGCCCGCAGCACGCGCCCAGCGTCTATCCGGAGAACGACCTGTTCATCCAGCAAACCAAGCTCAAGAACACGCTTCGCTGGTTGATGGGCGAGGAGCAGATCACGCACCTGGGCATGGAGTACTACCAGGACAGCTGATCTCGTGTCGCACGGGCGACCTCCTTGCGCCGCCGTCTAGGGCCGCGGTGGACTCGAACCACCTACTCCTCGGAAGATCGGCCTGAGCGCCAATGGCCCAGCTCGAGCATCGAGCTCCAGACGCCGGACTACCATGCACTCGTGCCATTCCTGGCTCAGACCGACGGAGTGCACTGCAACACGAGCTCGAGTGTGACGGGCCACCGCTGCTCTTGCTCCTAGGTGCCGGCACCGTGACAAGCGGGTCGATGCGGACAGATTGAGGAGCGCCGCCGAACGGGCTCCGAAAGCCTACCGGGTGCCGCTCGTCTTCTCGGCGCTGACGATCGCTCTTGCTCCCATCGCCTATATGTGCCTCTTCAGCGTCTTCCAGACGTACGACGACGAAGGCTACTTCTTGATCACGCTGCATGACTATTTGGCAGGACATCCGCTCTTCACCCAGGCCCTCCCGATCTACGGACCGTTCTACTACGAGGTCATGGGCGGGGTGTTCAAGGCACTTGGGGTTGAACCTTCGCTCGACGCAGGACGCTTCATGACGCTCGTTGTGTTGTTGGTTGCGAGCTTGCTCGGGGGTGTGCTGGCCCACAGATTGACGCGAAACGTCTGGCTTGGCATCAGCGGGCAGCTCCTGACATTCAGGGTGCTCACTGGGCTCGCCAACGAACCCATGCACCCGCAAGGCCTGGCGAGCGTTCTGCTCCTGTCCCTGATGATCGCCGCAACGTTCAGGTCATCACGGCCGCGCGTGACCGGTGCGGTCATCGGCGCGATCGTCGGTGCTCTGCTCATGGTCAAGCTCAACCTCGGGATCTTCGCCGGGGCTGCGGTCGTCTTTGCCTGGGCAGGGAGTCAGCCCGATCGGTGGAGGCGTTTTACGCTGCCGCTGACGACTGCGCTGCTCGTCGCCCTCCCGCTGGTTCTCATGAGTTCCTTGCTGAGGTACGAATGGGTGCTCGAGCTGGCGATCGTGGTGGCTCTCAGTGCGGCGGCGTTGGGGGTCGTGGCTCAGTGGACCAGGCCAGAACCAAGCCACCTGCCGTCGGTGAAGTCCCTGGCCATCGGAGGGGCGGTCGTCGTGCTCGGGTCGCTCGGCGTGGCGGTGGCCGGCGGAACGCGTCTGGAGGAATGGTGGAGTAGGTCCGTTGTTCTTGCCATCAATTTCCCCCAGCTCTTCATGGGGCCGGCGCTGGTCAACGCGGAAGTTGCCGTGTGGGCAGGGATCTCAGTTGCCGCTGCACTTGCGTTTTGCGGCCGTTACGCGCGAGCCGGCGCGCCACCTGCAGTCGGTCTGCTCCGGATTTGGACGGGATTCTTCATATGGCTCTCGATGATCGTTCGGCCATTCTTCCTCTTGGCTCTTCCTCTGGCCTGGATGGCGGGTCAGGCGCCGCGCGACGACGTCGACAGTCCGACCGGTCCGTACGCCCGTCTGCTGCTGCCCGCGCTGGCGGTGATGGAGAGCTTACAGCTCTACCCCCTGGCCAGCGGCACGCAGTTGTCAGTGGCGGCGCTCGGGCTGCTGCCTCTTGGGGCCATCAGCTTGAACGACGGCATCTTCCAGCTACGCCTGGGCGGAAGAGCCTCGACAGGGCTGGTCAGGCTCGCGAACGGGCTTGCTCCGGCCACGCTGCTCGCAAGCGTCGCGGCATTCTTGCCCTTCACTGTGCTCATCGCGACCCAATTTGCCTCGCTCACACCGCTGGATCTTCCGGGAGCTGAGTTGCTGAAGCTGCCCGCTGAAAAGGGTGTTGAACTGCGCGCTTTAGTAGCGGCCATCGATCACGATTGCGGCAGCTTCATCACGTTCCCCGGCATGAACAGCTTCTATTTCTGGACTCGCCAGGATCCACCGGCGGATGTTAGTTCGGAAACCTGGTGGCTTGTCCTTGACAGCGGCGAGCAGCAGGCACTCGTGGATCAGCTTGAGGTTCAGCCACGCCTGTGCGTTGTGAAGAATCAGCGCGTCATCGACTTCTGGGCGCAAGGTCGCCCCGTCCCCAGCCGCCCACTGGTCGTGTACATCGATGCGAACTTCGTCCACGCTGGTTCCTACGGCGACTACGAGCTGCTGGTACCTCGCTTGTCGTCATACGCCAGCGGCGTCGGATGACCTCGCAACCAGGCGATCGTGGCCCACAGCCCTAGCCGTGGCGAGTGCGGTTCAGCCGACAGCTCGAACCTGACCCTCCATGAAGCTGACGGCCTCATTAGCAGTACCGGGTGACGCTTCCAGGCCGCGGCGGGCTTGCGAGCGCTGCGCACAACGCGTTTCGGCGATATGTGGTCTGTTTGAGATCAGATTCGTGGTGGGCTGCCGTGGACTCGAACCTCTAACTCCGCGTAAGGCGGTCGCCCGACCTGACGGCGCCGAACTTGCGATCTTCGCCAAGAAGGCACTGACCGCCGATCGCTGTTTCACAATCGACGGCCAGGGTTATTGGGGCAACGGGGTGCGGACGTGCCTTCCCTCCATCCCATGTGATGGAGCCCACAGTGCACGCCCCTAAGGGCCCCGTTCCCCGCTGAAAACTCCGTACCGACTCTCGATGCAGGGCAGCGTCAGGCCTGGGCGCCGGACCAACTAGAGGCGATGGACCTATGAGTGACGGGACTCGCACTTAGCCGGGGCGCCGGCGGGTCACAAGTCGTGCGCGCTTTCGAGGGGCGGCCCTGCCAGACTCCCAGCCAGGCTTCCGACTTTCGCCTCCTCAAGCGTGTGTATATACGTGGACATCATCGAGCCCGACTCATTCGAGGCGGCGTTCGCCAGTCGCCTGCGCGATGAGCTCGATTCGATGCAGGTCTGGGTGCCGGTGACGAGGCCTGCGGCGAGCCGCTTGCGACCGGCTGCATTCGCGTCCTTTGTCGCTCTCGCAGTGGGGTGTGCGCTGGTGCTCGGCACCGTAGCCGCGTTCGCTTCGGGGAGTCCCAACCCGAAGGTCTGGATCAGGCAGGCGGAGCAGACGATCGGCATCCCACCGACAGGCAGCCAGCCATCGCAGGTCGGAGCCGGGCCCGCATCGACCGCAACCCCCGAACCCACAGAGGCGTCGCCGCCTTCAGGGGGCGAGAGCGAAGCCCCCGGCCCAACCGCACCGGAGCGGGAGTCGCCTCACCCGGAATCGTCGCCACCCGCTCAGCCGGCGAATCCGGCCGAACACAGCCCCACCGGCTCACCGGGAGACGGATGACCTGGATCGACATGATCTGATGCAGGCGCGGGAAGGGGTCTAGCGGGGCGATGCTGGCGATGAGGAACGAGCCAGACGTCGAGCCTGCGGTCGTGGTGCCGTATACACCCGGTTCGGAGGCCGATTTCGAGCGCCTGTACCGAGCCAGCTTCGCGCGAGTCGTTCGCACTCTGGCCGGAATCGTCGGCTCCCAGGCGGCGGCGGAAGACTGCGCGCAGGAGGCCTTTGCCCGCGCTTACCGGGCGTGGCCCGGCTGGAGCGACGAAGGGCCAGCGGAGGCCTGGATCCACCGCATCGCCGTGAACACGGCGATTTCGCATCGCCGCAAGGAGCAGGTCCGCTCCCTCCCGTCTCTTCTGTGGCGTCTGGGCTCGCCTCCCCCAACATCCGACCCGGCCGACGCTGCGCAGTCGAGCGCTGTGCTGGCCGAGCTGCGCCGCCTGCCGCCGAAGCAGGCGGCGGCCGTCACCCTGCGCCATTACCACGGCTACTCGAACCGTGAGATCGCCTTGGCCCTGAAAGTGTCGGAGAGAACGGTCGGCAAGCGGATCGCCGACGCCCTTGCCACGCTTCGAGGCAGGCTGGGAGAGATCTCGGCCTGACTCCGTCGCCAGACGCTGAACTAGGCCCCAGTTCGCCGTAAAGGCCAGCTGGAGCCTCGTTCCGGGCAAAAAGGCGCAATGAAGGGCGGGTTGTCGCTGGCGTTGCTCGCCCTGACGCTTGCGTATCGGGTGCACCCGGCACCGCCGGATCCGCGGCGATCACCTTCCACGTCGAGATCTGGACGGTGACAGCCGGCCAGCCGGCCGCCGGGTGGCCTCTCGAGGCTTAGACTCCGGCCAACCGTTGGCCAGCGCTGCGTTGCCCGCCGCCGACCTGCTCCCCGTCAGCCGGCGCGCCAACCTGCCTTATCGCGCCGTGCGCATGATCGGCGTCCCATTGCTTCGGCTCTGCTTTCGTTTCGAGGTCGAGGGCGGGGTGAACATCCCGCGCGCCGGGAATTACGTCGTGATCGCGAATCACCTCAACTGGCTGGACGAGTTCGCCCTCCTGCTCCTGCTCCCCGTCGAGCCGCGCCTCCACTTCCTGGCCGACCCGACGATCCTGGTCACGCGAAGATTCCAGTGGTGGCTCATCCGCACCACAGGCGGTTACGTGCCCGTGGTACGCGACCGGAAGGCGGATCGGACCCTGTTCGAGCACGTCGACCGCTGCCTTGCCGTAGGGGGCGCCGTGGCGATCTTCCCCGAGGGCAACTACGGTCCCACCGAGGGCGAACTGATGCCATTCCACCGCGGATTCGCCCATTTCGCGCTCAAGGCGGGGGTGCCCGTGATCCCGGTGGCCTTGTCTGGGACCAAGGATCTCTGGCTCCGAAAGACGATCCGGGTCGTCGTCGGCCCTGCGTTGGAAGGAGGGCATGACGCTGCAGCCCTGACCGAGCTGGCTTTCCGGACGATCAAGACCATGATGCCGGCCTACGCGGAGTCGCCGGGCTCCAAGCCCCTGCGCGCTTTTCTGACCCACCTCTTCTGATCGAAAGGAAGGTCACTTTTGGGGTGGGGGAGGGGCCGATCAGGGCCCTGGCCGAGGGCGGTAAGGCAACCTAAAATCGCCGCCTTTTTGGTAAGGTGGCCCTCTTCCCGGTTCCTGAGCGGTCTTCCAGACGTCATCGCTCCGAGCTCAGGCCTGAACGTCGCCCCAGGGGTAGGGCGGGTCCAAGGAGGAGCGCAGGGTTTTGCTGCCGTTGTTTCGGGCGGTTCTGGTGTGGACGGTGATCCTCGTGACGGTGATCGCGCCGCGCGTGGTGCCGCCCGCCCAGAGCTATACGGCGGTGGCCGTGACCCAGCTCAGCTCGTACGACCGGCTGTCGGTCGTGAACCAGACCCGCACCCAGCGTGTCCACGCAGCCCAGGTTGCGGAGTCGCTCGCGTGGTCGCAGGAGCTCAAGCAGGGTCTGGCCGATTACGAGGCTCAGCAGCAGGCGCTGGCCGCCGCCCATGCCCAAGCAGCCGTGATCGCCGCCAGGAGCAACCACCCGCCTCCGCCGCCGGACATCGCCAAGGACATCACCGACGCGTTCAGCCCGCTCGGCCCCGCCGCGGTCCAGTGGGCCATGAACGTCGCCTACTGCGAGTCGCGCTACCACCCGAACTCGGTGAACTCGTCGAGCGGTGCGTCGGGCCTCTTCCAGTTCCTCCCGAGCACATGGGGCGGGACTCCGTGGGCGAGCCAGTCGCCGTTCGACCCGGCCGCCAACGCGATGGCCGCCGCCTGGCTCTACTCGCACTACGGCCCGGGTCGTTGGGTGTGTCAGGGCTAGAAACGCAGACTGCTTCCCCGCTCCATGGGGAAGTGAGTGTTTCCTCTAGCCTTCGGCGATGACGACGATCTCCAGCTCGTAGATCGACTGCGGGCGGGGGGCGCCTTTCAACAGCATCGCCTCCAGGCCGGCGACCCCGGCACCGGACGGAAGCTGCTCGCGCGTAGCCTCAGACAGGAGGACCTTCGCGGGGCGCACCTTGGACAGATACGCGGCGTTGTTGACCGGCACGCCGATCAGGGTGAACTCCAGACGCCGCTTCGAGCCGACATGCCCCGCCACGACGTCGCCGGTGTCCAGTCCGATGCCGACCGAGATCGCCGGCCTGCCGCGGGCGACCAGCTCGCGGTTGAGGCGGTCGATCTCCTTGACCATCCCCTGAGCGGCCTTGAGCGCCTGTTCCGCATGGTCTTCCATGGGGTTGGGAGCGCCGAAGACGACGAGCATCCCGTCACCCTGGAACTTGTCGATGTTGCCCCCATGGGCCAGCACCACCTCGATCATTCGCCGGAAGTATTCGTTCAGGAACTCGACGAGCTCTTCCGCGCCCATGCTCTGTGACAGGCGCGAGAAACCGGCGATGTCGGAGTTGAGGATGGTGACCTTGCGCCGCTCGCCCGCCAGCATCATGGTGTTGGGGTCGGAGTGCGCGAGCACATAGTCGGTGACCTGCTTGTTGACGTGGAGCTCGAAGAGCTGCCTCAGGAACTCCGACCGCTGGTACTGGCGCGCGTTGTCGATCGCCATCGCCGCCAGGTCGGAGATCGCCTGCAGGAACTCCTTGTCCTTCTCCTCGAAGATCGCGGCACGGAACGGGTTGTCGACGTAGACCGCCCCGATCACCTTGCCCTTCGTCACCAGGGGCACGGCGATGATCGAGCGCAGGTTCTGCAAGATGACCGACTGCTTGCCCTTGAACCGGTCGTCCAGGCTCGCATCCGTTGACACGACGGCCTGCCCGGTCACGACGACCTGCTCGATCACGGTCCGGGAGCCCAGGAACTGGCGGGCGTTCTCCGGGTCCGACTCGCCACTGGACATCTGGACCGAGAGCTCGCCCGTGGCCGGGTCGACCAGCACGATGAAGCCGCGGGCCGCCTTCATCAGGGTGATGACGCGGTCCATGACCTTGCGCAGCACGACATCGAGCTCGAGCGACGAGCTGAGGTCGCGTGCGAGCTCATAGAGCAGGTGGTCGCGCATGCCGAGATCGACTTCGCGGGCCAAGGGCACGAGCAGTGTAACGAACGAGTGCCGGAAATCCGGCCACCGGTAAACTCGAATCCCCTTGGTTTCCGCAGAGTCCTCCCAGCCGAACGTCGACGCCCTGCTCGCGAAGCTGAACCCGCCCCAGCAGGAAGCCGTGACGCACGGCGATGGGCCGCTTCTGATCTTCGCGGGCGCGGGCAGCGGCAAGACCCGCGTGCTCACCGCGCGCATCGCCTACCTGATCGCGACCCGCCGCGTATGGCCCGACAGGCTGGTCGCCGTCACATTCACGAACAAAGCTGCGCGAGAGATGCGCGGAAGGGTCGAATCCCTGGTCGGCGAGGCGGCCCAGAAGATGTGGGTGGGGACGTTTCATTCCACGGCGGTCAAGATCCTGCGCCGCGACTCACAGCGCATCGGAATCGCCAACAGCTTCGTCATCTTCGACGAGGACGACACTCGCGCGGCGCTGAGACGTGTCCTGGACGAGCTGCGCCTGGACCCGAAGCGCTATCCGATCGGCGCGCTCAGCAATGCGATCTCACAGGCGAAAAACGAGCTCAAACGCCCGCAGGACTACCCCAACCGCAGCTACGCCGATGAGGTCGTGCGGCGCGTGTACGAGTCATACCAGGAGGTGTTGCGCCGATCAGGCGGTCTCGATTTCGACGACCTGATCATGAAGCTGGTCGAGCTGTTGAGCACCGACGAGGAGGCGCTCGCCAAGTGGCGTGACCGCTTCCGTCACGTGCTGGTCGACGAATACCAGGACACCAACCGGGCGCAGTACGTTCTGGTGAACCTGCTCGCGCAGGAACACCGCAACGTCGCAGTCGTCGGTGACGACGACCAATCGATTTATCGGTTTCGCGGCGCCGACATCCGCAACATCCTGGATTTCCGCAAGGACTACCCCGACGCGCATGTCGTCCATCTCGAGCAGAACTACCGCTCGAGCCAGGCGATCCTCGACACGGCCTACAGCGTCATCCGCAGCAACCCGGAACGCGCGGAGAAACGGTTGTGGACCGAGCGAGCAGGCGGCGAGAAGGTGATTGCGACCCAGGCTTACAACGAGATCGAGGAGGCGGAGTTCGTCGCAGACGAGATCGAACGTCTCCGACGCACCGAACAGCGCGGTTATTCGGATTTCGCGATCCTGTATCGCACCAACGCGCAGTCACGCTCTTTCGAGGACGTTCTCGCTCGCCGCCGCATCCCTTACCGGCTCGTCGGCGGCATCCGCTTCTGGGAGCGCCGAGAGGTCAAGGACCTTGTCGCCTACATGCGGTTCTGCTTCAACCCGAAAGACTCGCTGAGCTTCTCGCGCATCGTTTCGGTGCCGCCGCGCAAGATCGGCAACGTCACGGTCGATGCCCTCAACGCCCAGGCGCGCGCAATCAGTGAGTCCCCACTTGAACGCGCTGGCGCGCCCGCGGAATCGGACCTCCTGTCGCTGCTGGCCGACCCGGCCCACGTGCCCGGAGTGCCGAAAGCCGCCCTCGCCCCTCTCCATGGCTTCCGGGCGCAGATCGAATCCGTGCGTGCGACCATGGGGGTGCTGCGCCCCAGCGAGCTCCTCGACCATGTCGTCGAGGTGATGGACCTGCGCCGCCACTACCTCGACGGCACGCCGCAGGGCGAGGCGCGCATGGAGAACATCAACGAGCTGCGAGGCCTGGCCGAGAGCTTCGACGACCGCGAACCGGCCCAGGGCCTGGAGGATTTCCTCGCCGAGGTGGCGCTGGTCTCCGACGTGGACGCCTATGACGAGAACGGCGAAGGCGTCACGTTGATCACCCTGCACATGGTCAAGGGCCTCGAGTTCCCGGTGGTCTTCATGGTCGGGATGGAAGAGGGCCTGCTTCCGCATCAAAGAGCGCTGGACGAGCGCGAGGAGAACCCGTCGGCGGTGGGCGCCGCCACCGAGATGGCCGAGGAGCGGCGGCTCTGCTATGTCGGGATGACTCGGGCCAAAGACCGCCTGTACCTCAGCTGCGCGTTTCGCCGCCATCTTTATGGGCGCTCGCAGCCCGCCTTCCCCAGTCGGTTCCTGACCGAGATCCCGCAATCGCTGTTGGGAGCCCCAAGAGGCAGCGCCCCCGTCGCGCCGCCGCGCCAGGGATACAGGGAGCGCTACCAGGAAAGGCAGGTGCAGGAGGCGCCGGCGGCGCCGCCCGTGCAGCGTTTCTCCAGCGGCGACCGGGTCAAGCACCCCGCGTTTGGCGCCGGCACCGTGGTCAAGAGCACGCTGACCCGCACAGACGAGGAGCTGGTGATCAAGTTCGACAAGGTCGGGCTCAAGATCCTCAGCGGAATGCTCGCCCCGCTGACCAAATGAAGCGCAAGCGCACCGCTGTCGACCCTGCGGTCCGGGTCGAGGAGCTCAGGCACCAGATCCGGCGCCACGAGCACGCCTACTACGTGCTCGACCAGCCGGAGGTTTCCGACGCGGAGTACGACGCGCTGTTCCTCGAGCTGCGCCGCATCGAAGAGGAGCGTCCCGACCTGCTGACAGCCGATTCGCCCACCCAGCGGGTGAGCGGCGAGGCGTCGGACCAGTTCGCCAAGGTGCGCCACCGCTCGCCGATGCTCAGCCTGCAGAACGCGTTCGACGAATCCGAGATCCGCGCTTTCGACAAGCGGGTGCGCGCCGCCGTCGGCGACAAGGTGAAGTACTGCTGCGAGCTGAAGATCGACGGGCTCGCGATGAGCATCACCTATTCGAAAGGCCGGTTCCAGCGCGCGGCGACCCGCGGCGACGGAGCTGTCGGCGAGGACGTCAGCGCCAACGTCCGCACCATCCGCAGCGTCCCTCTGTCGGTGACCCCGGCGGCCGGCCTACCTGACGTATTCGATGTCAGGGGCGAGGTCTACTTCCCGACCGAAGCCTTCGAGAAGCTGAACCGCGAGATCGAGGCTCAGGGCCGCCCGCGTTTCGTCAATCCGCGCAACACCGCGGCCGGCAGCGTGAGGCAGATCGACCCCAATGTCACCGCGAGCCGCGACCTGCAGACGTTCATGTACACGCTCGACCCGGCCGGGCCCTGCCGCTCGCAGTGGGAGGTGCTCAAGACGCTCGAGAAGATGGGCTTTCGCGTCAACAAGAACCGTCGACGCCTCAGCTCGATCGACGAGGTCATCGACTACCACGCGGAATGGCAGCGCCGGCGCCATGAGCTGGTGCACGAGATCGACGGGATCGTGGTCAAGGTCGACGATTTCGCGCAGCAGCAGGAGCTGGGGTTCGTGGCGCGCTCGCCTCGCTGGGCGATTGCCTTCAAGTACGCACCGGAGCAGGCGGAGACGGAGGTGGAGGAGATCGCGTGCTACGTCGGCCGCACCGGCGTTTTGACGCCGGTGGCGCACGTGAAGCCGGTCGTGGTGGGCGGCGTGACCATCCGCAACGTGACGATGCACAACGAGGCGCAGGTCAACGAAAAGGGCGTGTATGTGGGAGCGCGCGTCGTGATCCACCGCGCCGGTGACGTGATCCCTGAGATCGTGAGCGTCAAGGAGCCGAAGACCGGTTGGAAGATGCCCGCGAAATGCCCTGTGTGCGGCGGCGAAGTGGTGCGTGAGGAGCCCTACATCGCGCATCGATGCATCAACCCGTTCTGCGCCGCGCAGCGCCTCGAACGCTTGCGGCATTTCGCCAGTCGCGGCGCGCTGAACATCGAGGGGCTCGGCTACGCGACCCTCGGCCAGGTCATCGACAAGGGTTGGGTCGAAGACCCCAGCGATCTCTATCACCTGACCAAAGAGCAGGTGATGGAGCTCGACGGCTTTGCAGAGAAGTCTGCCCAGAACCTGGTCGACCGCATCGCCGACAGCAGGCGGCCGCCGCTGGGACGCTTCGTCTACGCGCTCGGCATCCCCCAGGTTGGCGAAGCCACCGCCGACCTGCTCGCGGCCGACTTCGGCACGATCGACCGCCTGCGTGAGGCGGGCGAAGATGACCTCAAGCGGGTGGAGGGCATCGGGCCCAGCATGGCGCGCGAGGTCCATGTGTACTTCCATGGGCCTGGCGGGGAGCTGGCGGGCAGGCTGCTTGCGGCGGGGGTCGAGCCCCAGGCGGTCGAGGCGGTCGGCGAGGGGCCGTTCACCGGCAAGACGTTCGTGTTCACCGGCACGCTCGAGACCATGAGCCGCCCGGATGCCGAAGACCTGGTTCGCAGGATGGGCGGCAAGGCCGCCTCGAGCGTCAGCGCCAAGACCGACTACGTCGTGGCCGGTCCCGGCGCGGGCTCGAAGCTGGAGAAGGCCCAGAAGCTGAAGCTCGAGATCCTGGATGAGCAGGGCTTCCTCGCGATCCTTCCCCGGTCGAAATGATCTGCCCGGCCTGCGGGCTCGAGCTCCCCGGCCACGCCCGCTTCTGCGCGCGCTGCGGCGCGCGGCTTCCGTCGCCGGGGCCGGCCGCAGAGACCTGGGTTTTGGTGGTCTTCGGAGTCGGGATCGTGATCACCGCCGCGCTGGCCGTCCTGTACGCGGGTGTCGCGACCAACCCTACGGTCGCATCGAGCGGCCCGAATGCGGCAACCGTGCGCACAGGTTCGATCCTGCTCGCGGCCGCGTTCGGGATCCTGTGCCTGCTGCAGAGCGCTGCGATCGCCGGGCTGGTGCGTGGCCGGGACTGGGGGCGCCTCGTGGCGACGGTCGCCTGCGTCCTGTGGAGCGCCACGTGCATCGGGCTGCCGGTGGCGGTCCTGGTGCTGAACTCGCTCTGGCGCCGCAAACCCCCTCCCGCACAAGCGGCGCGCCCACTCTTCTAGACTCGCGCGGTTGCACACGACCGACGTGGCGCCCACTCGGACGGCCTCGACGCCCCGCTGGGTGTGGCCGTTCCTGCTCGGCGGTGCTGTGCTGCTTCTGGGCTGGGGCGTATTCGTCCTGAGCTTCAAGTCGGAGCCGTCGGCGGTGGGCCGCACCGGCGCGATCGTGATCTTGATTGCAGGTGCATCCATCGGGACCGCGCTGGTCGGGGGCCTCGCCTCGATCGGCCTTGTCGTGCGTGCTCGCTGGGCTCGACCTGTGGCCTGGTTTGCGTCGGCGCTGATGATCATCACGTGCGTGAGCTCGTGGGCCGGCCTCGTCGGGCTGGTGGGCCTCGCATCCGGCCGTACATCACGGAAAACCTAAGCTAGATCCGTGCCGCTTTCGAAGGACGAGGTCCGCCACGTCGCCATGCTCGCCCGCATCGGGCTCGAGCCAGGCGACGAAGAGTTCTATGCCGAGCAGCTGAGCGGCATCCTGGCCCACATCGACCGCCTGCAGCAGCTCGACACGGCCGCGATCCCGCCGACCGCACAGGTCGTCGAGGTCGCCAACCGGTTGCGTGAGGACGAGCCGCGACCCGGCCTCGGCCAGGCTGATGCCCTCACCAACGCGCCAGCCGCGGTCGACGGATTCTTCCGCGTGCCCTCCATCCAGGAAGAGGCTTGACACAGCTCGTCGGCTCGACGATCGGGGAGCTGGGCAAGCTCCTGCGCGCGCGCGAGGTGTCAGCGCGTGAGCTCCTCGAGGCGCATATGGGGCGGATCGAAGAGGTGGACGGCCGCGTCAGGGCCTTCCTTCGCCTGACGCCCGAGCTGGCGATCGACCAGGCCGAGCGGGCAGACCGCGCGTTGATGTCGGGCGAGGCGGGACCGATGACCGGCATCCCCGTGGCCGTCAAGGACGTGCTGTGCGTCCGCGGTGTGGAGACCACGGCCGGCTCGCAGATCCTTCGCGGCTTCAAGCCGCCGTACACCGGCACCGCCATGTCAAGGCTGTTCCAATCGGGCGCCGTAATGCTGGGCGTCACCAACTGCGACGAGTTCGCGATGGGCAGCTCGACCGAGAACTCGGGCTACTTCACTACTCACAACCCATGGGCGCTCGACCGGGTGCCCGGGGGCAGCTCTGGAGGCAGCGCCGCAGCCGTCGCCGCGGGCGAGGCGGTGATCGCGCTGGGCACCGACACCGGCGGCTCGATACGACAGCCGGCAGCGCTGTGTGGCGTGGTCGGGATGAAGCCAACCTACGGGCGCGTCAGCCGCTACGGCCTCATCGCCTTCGCGTCGAGCCTGGACCAGATCGGCCCGTTCGCTCGCAGCGTCGACGACGCCGCCATCACTCTCGCATTGATGGCGGGCCACGACCCGCTCGACGCGACGTCGTCGGAGCGGCAGGGGAACGACGTTCTGAACCACTACGGCGGCGAGGTCAAGGGCATGCGCCTCGGCGTGCCGCGGGAGTACTACGACGTAGAGGGCATCGAGCCCGGCGTGAAGGCGGCGATCGATGGCGCCCTGAAGGTGCTGCGGGACGCGGGCGCGGAGATCGTCGACGTCTCGCTGCCGCACACCGATTACGGCCTGGCCGCCTACTACATCATCGCACCGGCGGAGTGCTCATCCAACCTCGCGCGGTTCGACGGCGTGAGGTACGGCATGTCAGAGGAAGATGCCGCGAACGTCACGGACGCCTACTCGCAGACGCGCAGGAAGGGTTTCGGGACCGAGGTCCGCCGCCGCATCATGCTCGGCACCTACGCCCTGTCTAGCGGCTACTACGACGCGTACTACCTGAAGGCGCAGAAGGTGCGCACCCTGATCAAGGCGGATTTCGACCAGGCTTTCAAGAAATGCGACGCCATCGTCAGCGCGACCTCGCCCACGGTCGCGTTCCCGATCGGGTCCCGCACCCAGGACCCACTGTCGATGTACCTGTGCGACGTGCTGACGTTGGGTGGCAACCTGGCCGGGCTGCCCGGCATCAGCGTGCCCTGCGGCACCTCGGAAGGGCTGCCCGTGGGACTGCAGGTCCTGGCGCCGCAGTGGGGCGAGAACGTCGCGCTGCGGGTCGCGCGCGCTTACGAGATCGCGAGCGGTGTGAAGGCGGAGGTCGCGCGAATTGCGTAACCCCATCCTCCCCACCCGCGCTGCGCGCGACCTCCCCGCGGGGCGGGGAGGTGAGTGGGAGGTCGTGATCGGCATGGAGGTCCACGTCCAGCCGCGAACCCGCTCGAAGATGTTCTGCGGCTGCGCGGTGGGGCATCTTGGCGACCCGCCGAACTCCAACGTGTGCGAGATCTGCCTCGGCATGCCCGGGGTCCTGCCGGTGATCAACAAAGCGGCGGTGGAGGCGTGCCTGAAGACCGCACTCGCTCTGGGCTGTGAGATCCCGCGCCACACCAAGTTCGACCGGAAGAACTATATGTATCCCGACCTGCCTAAGGGCTACCAGATCAGCCAGTACGACCTCCCGATGAGCCTCAACGGCCGACTGGAGCTGGGCGGCCGCGAGGTGCGCATCCGGCGGGTGCACCTGGAGGAGGACACGGGCAAGCTCGTCCATGCCGGCGACAAGCTGCACAAGGCCCTGGAGTCCTATGTCGACCTCAACCGCGCGGGCGTTCCCTTGATGGAGATCGTCAGCGAGCCCGACCTGCGCTCGGCCGATGAGGCGCGCGACTACGCGATGGCGCTTCGCACGCTGTTGCGCACGATCGGCGCGTCGGAGGCTGACATGGAGAAGGGCCAGATGCGCGCCGAGCCGAACATCTCCATCCGCCGCCCGGGCTCCGAGGAGCTCGGCGTCAAGACGGAGCTCAAGAACATCAACTCGTTCCGCGCGCTGCATCGGGCGATCCTCTATGAGGTGTCTCGCCAGACCGAGGTCCTGGAGTCTGGCGGCACCGTGGTCCAGGAGACGCGCGGCTGGTCCGAGGCCGAGCAGCGCACCTTCTCGCAGCGCAGCAAGGAGTTCGCCGAGGACTACCGGTACTTTCCCGAGCCGGACCTGCCGCCGCTCGAGCTGGACCCAGCGTGGATCGATGAGCTGCAGCGCGCTCTGCCCGAGCTGCCCTCCTTGCGGAACTCCAGGTTCGTATCTGAGCACGGCCTCCCCGCCGCCGATGCCGCGCTCATCTCCGCCGACCGTGAGCTGGCCGATCTGTTCGAAGCCACTGTTGCCGCGGGCGCACGAAGCAAGTCGACCGCTAACTGGATAGTTGGCGTGGTGGCGCCCAGCGGCAGGGTGCCTTCTCCCGAGTACCTGGCGGAAGTGATCGGCTTGGTAGATGCGGGGAATATCACCCGTGACCAGGGTTTGTTGGTGCTGAGCGCGTCAATCGACACACGGCGCCGGCCGTCCGAGATCGTGACCGAGCACGGCTTCGTCCAGCTGAGCGACGAAGCTGAGCTGCAGGCGATCGCCCAGGCCGTGGTCGCGGCCAACCCGAAGGCGGTCGAGGACTATCGGGCCGGCAAGAAGCAGGCGCTGCAGGCCCTGATGGCGGATCTGCGTAAGAAAGCGCCGCAGGCCAACCCAAAGATGGCGAGCGCCCTCTTGCTGAAGCTGCTCGCCTAGCGCGCCACCTTGCGGGAAAGCCAGGTGCTGTACAGGAAAAGGACCACCGCCGCCAGGTAGGCGACCATCGCCACCAGCACAAGTCCGCCGGCCGCGATCTCGGGCACGATCGGCGTGAACCCGATCGCCAGGATCGACAGGCCCAGCCCGACGGCGGCCCAGCCCTGGAACCGGACCACCGCGGGCGTCACCGCCACGAGAGGCCACAGCAGCCGCTCGCGCCACCAGCCTGGGAAGTCCCCGCGCATGAGCAGGTAGGCGCCGCCTCCGAGCAGAGCCCCTCCGGCCACGTAGGCCAGGCCCTGCGCCAAGTACCCCACGGCCGGCCATTTTATAGACAAGGGACCTCCCCGCGGGCGGGGAGGGTGGCCCGGCCCGCAGGGGCCGGCCGGGTGGGGAGGACCGCCCTCCATTAGCCTTGATATTTGTGTCCCTGCCGCCTGACCTCCACGTGCATACCGAGTGGTCCTATGACGGCCCGAACGGCGACATGGCCAGAAGCTGCGAACGGGCGATCGAGATCGGGCTCCCCGCCATCGCCTTCACCGACCACGCCGATTTCGTCGTGGTGCAGGAGGGCCAGCACTGCGTCGACATCATGGGCTACCTGGAATCGATCGAGCGCTGCCGCTCCCGGTTCAGGGGACTTCGCGTCCTGAGCGGGGTCGAACTCGGCGAGCCGCACTGGTTTCCCAAAGAGACGGCCGAAATCCTGGCCGCCGGCCCGCTGGACCGGGTCCTCGGCTCCATCCACTGCGTCCGCCTCGGGTCGGGCATCGTCGACGCCAGCCAGTTCCGCTCTCGGCCGCCAGAGGACCTCCCGGCCGCGGTGCGGGAGTACTTCCGCGAGACGCTCGCCATGATCGAGAGCCCGCAGCCGTTCGAGGCCCTTGCGCACATCGACTATCCCAAGCGCTACTGGCCCGAGGGCGCGCCGCCATACCGCGAGGAGGACTACGAGCACGAGATCCGCGCCATCCTGTTTGCGGCGAAGAGGCGCGGCCTGGTCCTGGAGGCCAACACCACGCGAGGAGATGGGGGAGAGGCGAGGTTCTGTCCCGGGCTGAAGGTGCTGCGCTGGTGGCACGAGGTGGGCGGCGAGGCGGTCTCGTTCGGCAGCGACGCCCACGACCCGGACCGCGTGGCGGGCGGTTTCGAGGTGGCGATGCGAATCGTCGAGCAGGCGGGGTTCAAGCCGGCCGCGGACCCGATGGCGCTGTGGCGCCGTTGATCCTCAAGCCGACGTCGCCCGCGCACGGCGGGACCTCAGTCGCCCGCGACGAGGGCAAGGTCTGGCTCGTCAACTACGCCCTGCCCGGGGAGGTCGTCGAGGCTGAACCCCGCGGCCGCCAGGGCGGAGTGGCGGTGGCCGCCACCACGCGGGTGATCGCAGCCTCGCCCCACCGCGTGGTGGCGCCATGCCCTTATTTCGGCGTCTGCGGCGGCTGCCAGCTGCAGCACGCCTCGTACCAGCATCAGCTCGAGCTCAAGCGCCAGGTCGTCGAGGAGGCCTGGGCCCGTGCCGGCCTGCGCCTGCCGCCCGACGCCCCCGTCCTGGGGATGGACGAACCCTGGCGGTACCGCATCAGGGGCGAGTTCGAGGCTGTCGGCGACCCGCGCGGGTGGCGTTTCGGTTTCCACCGGCAGCGCTCGCACGCGGTGCTGCCGGTCGACAGCTGCCTCATCCACGACCTGCGCATCGAGCAGGCGCTTCCGGCTTTCGGCCAGGCCGCGACCGAGCTCGACCTCAAGGGCCTGCAGAACCTGCTGCTCACGATCGAGCCTGGCGGGCGTGGCCTGCTGTGGCGCCTTCGCTTCCACGGCCGCGAGCCGGCGTGGCCCCGCGACGAGCTCGCGCGCCGCGTCGCGGAGCTGCTGCCCGACCAGGTCCTGCTCGACGACGCCATGAGCCTCGAGTTCTGGAACCTCACCTTCCGCGCCCGCAGTGACACGTTCGTGCAGACCAACTATCGCCAGATGCTCGTCCTCTACCGGACCGCGCTCGACATGCTCGGCGCCCGGGAGGACGAGCGCGTCCTGGACCTGTATGCCGGGATTGGGACACTGTCGGTGGCCGTCGCGCGCGAAGCGGCCGGCGTGACCGCGATCGAGGAGAACCCCCGTGCGGTCCAGCTCGGCCGGCTGAACGCCAAGATCAACTCAGCGCGGGTCGAGTACCTGCCGGGAAAGGTCGAGGCCGTGCTGCGACAGGTGCGGCTGGGCCAGCACCAGGCGGTGATCCTGGACCCGCCGCGCGCCGGATGCGAGCCGGCGGCCATCGCGGAGCTCATCCGCCTGGGCCCCAAGCGCGTGGTCTATGTGTCCTGCGAGCCCTCGACCCACGCTCGGGACCTGGTCAGCCTGGTCCGCGGCGGGTATCGCGTTCGCCGCGCGGCGATCGTGGACATGTTCCCGCAGACCTACCACATCGAAAGCGTGGCGCTGCTGGAGCGAAGTACGTCCGCCGGCTGACCTGGAACATCCTTCGGCGGGTCTCCCCTCCGCCGGCTAAGGCCGGCACCTCCCCACCAGTGGGGAGGAGCTAGGGGCGGTCGAGTCGCCGGGCGAACTTGACGACCACGAGCCGGAGCCGTCCAGGGCCCATCGATCTGACCACGACGGAAAGGATCGGCCTCAGGATCTGCATATCGGGCCAAACGGAACGTAGGCTGGAACGGTTACGCCCGGAGTCAACCGGGGCAGCTTAAACGAACGGACTCGATTAAGTCCGCTTGTGCACAAACTCGGCCAGACGGCCGACTCCCTCTCGCAGATCGTCGTCCGAGCTGGCGAGGCTGATCCTGACCGCGTCTCGGGCCACCTGGCCAAACGCCGTTCCCGGGGCGACCGAGACTCCCTTCTCCCGCAGCAGGCTGAACACGAACTCGCGAGACTGAAGGCCGCTCGGGGCAATGTCGGCCATGCAGTAGAAGGCCCCCGCCGGCTCGGCGATGAAGAGCTCGGCTTCCCGGAGGATGTCCACCACCAGGTCGCGCCGCCGGCGGTATGCGCCGACCATCTCCGCGACGCAGTCCTGGGGTCCTCGCAGCGCAGCCTCGGCCGCCACCTGGCTGATGGTCGAGACACAGGACGAGCTCGACTCGAGCACCTTGGTGGCCGTGTCGATCAGCTCGTCCGAGCCGGTGACGTAGCCGATCCGCCAGCCTGTCATCGAGTAGGTCTTGGAGAACGTGAAGGCGGTGGCGATGCGAGGGTCGTCGGGCGCCAGGTGGGCGGGGCTGGTCCACGAGCCGTCGAGCACGATCTGGTCGTAACACTCGTCGCTCAGCAACCACAGGTTGTGGCGCTGAGCGAGCTCGATCAGGTCGGCGATTGTCTCTCGCGGGTATACGGCCCCGGTCGGGTTGTTGGGGCTGGTGATGACCAGCACCTTGGTGCGGGGGGTGAGGAGAGCTTCAAGGGCGTCAAGGTCGGGCTGGAAACCCGAAGTCGGAGGGCACGGGTAGAAGACGGCCCGCGCGTTCGTCCAGGCCATCATCATCCCGTAGTTCGGCCATCCAGGATCGGGCAGCAGCACTTCGTCTCCGGGCTCCACGACCGCCGCCAGCACGGCTGCGATGGCGCCGACGCCGCCCGGGCCGATCGCGACACGCTCGGTCGATGATGCGATCCCGTTCACTCGCGCGAGCTTGGCGACGAGCTGCTCGCGCAGCGACAGGATGCCCTGCGTGTGCGTGTAGAAGGTTTTGTGCTCGTCGATCGCCCGCTTGCCCGCCTCGCCGATGTGGGCGGGCGTCGGGAAGTTCGGCTGTCCCACGTCGAGACGTATGGCCCCTGGCGTGAGCAGTGCCTGGTTCGAGATCTCCCGGATCCCCGAATGGGGTCCTTCGGCGGGCCCGTGGGCGAGCGAGGGCAGGGCGGTTCGAGCCATCACCTCAAATCCTAGAGGCGCCCGGGGTCGATAGACTATCGGCGGGGTCCGCCAACCCAGCCCAAACGATGCCGCACGCCCCCAAGACCTTCGTCCATCTCCACAACCACACCGAGTACTCGCTGCTCGATGGGGCCAGCCGCATACCGGCTATGGTGGCGCGAGCGGCCGAGCTCGGGATGCCCGCGCTCGGCCTCACCGACCACGGCGTGATGTACGGCGCCATCCACTTCTACAAGGCATGCAAGGAAGCGGGGATCAAGCCGATCATCGGCTGCGAGGTCTACGTCGCACCGCGGTCACGCCTCCTGCGCGAAGGCCGGGTCGACCGCGACCCCAACCACCTCACCCTCCTGGCGGCGAGCCACGAGGGCTACCTCAACCTGATGAAGCTCTGCACGGTCGGCCAGTTGGAGGGGATGTACTACAAGCCCCGCATCGACAAGGAGATCCTGGCCGAGCACTCCAAGGGCCTCGTCGCGCTTTCCGGATGTCTGCAGGGCGAGGCGGCGAGCCGCATCACCGACGGCGACATCCAGGGTGCGCGCGAATCGGTAGCCACGTACAGGGACATCTTCGGCCCCGATCGTTTCCTGTTGGAGGTGCAGCGGCACGGCATCGACAAGCAGGTGGAGGTGAACGCCGCGCTGGCGACGTTTGGCAAGGAGTTCGGGCTGCGGCTCTGCGCCACCAATGACCTGCACTATGTGCACCGCCACGACTCGGAGGCCCACGACGTGCTGCTGTGTCTACAGACGGGGGCGCGCTTCAACGATCCCAACAGGTGGCGCTTCTCGACGCAGGAGAACTACCTGAAAACACCGGACGAGATGATCGCTGCGTTCGAGGACTTGCCCGATGCGCTGGCCAGCACGCTCGACGTCGCCGACCAGTGCGACCTCAAGCTCGACCTGGGCGCCACCCTGCTGCCGCCGTTCGAGGTTCCCGGCGGCCTGACTCCCGACCACTACCTGCGCAAGGTGGTCGACGAGGGGTTGCGCTGGCGTTACACCGAGGCCCCCGCGGCGGTGAAGGAGCGGGCAGAGCAGGAGCTGTCGGTGATCAGCCAGACCGGGTACGCCTCGTATTTCCTGATCGTCTGGGACTTTTACAACTTCGCGCGCAAGAGCGGCATCGTGGTCGGACCGGGTCGGGGGAGCGCGGCAGGAAGCCTGGTCTCCTACTGCCTCGGGATCACCAACCTCGATCCGCTGAAACACGGCCTGATCTTCGAGCGCTTTCTCAACATCGACCGCGTGTCGATGCCGGACATCGACTGCGACTTCTCCGTGGAAGGCCGCGAGAAGGTGATCCGCTACGTCTCCGAGAAGTACGGGTCCGACCGGGTGGCGCAGATCATCACCTTCACCACGATGGCGTCCAAAGCTGCGATCCGCGATGTCGGCCGCGTGCTCGAGGTGCCGCTTCGCGACACCGACAGGCTGGCCAAGCTCGTGCCCGTGTGGCAGGGCCGCTCCAAGACGCTCGAGGACACCATCAAGGAGGTCCCCGAGTTCCGCGAGGCATACGAGTCGAATGAGGAGGCCAAGCGGCTGATCGACGTGGCGCGCACGCTGGAGGGCGTCTCGAGGAACGTGAGCACGCACGCGGCGGGCGTGGTCATCGCGCCCGAGCCGCTCGTCCGGTACACGCCGCTGCAGTACGGTCCGGGTCGCGAAGCAGTCGTCACGCAGTACGACATGAAGGCGGTCGGCGACATCGGGCTTCTGAAGATCGATTTTCTGGGCCTGCAGAACCTCGACATCATCGCCACCTGCATGCGCCTGATCAAGGAGCGGCAGAGCATCGAGGTCGACCTCGAGCACATCCCGTTCGACGACCCCAAGACGTACGAGCTGATCTCTAACGGCGACACCCATGGAGTCTTCCAGTTCGAAGGCGCGGGCATGCGCCGCATGTTGATGGACATGCGGCCGCAGAGCTTCGAGGACGTGGCAGCCGCGGTCGCCCTGTTCCGCCCAGGCCCGATGGTCAACATCCCCGCCTTCATCGCGCGCAAGCAGGGCAGGGAGCCGATCGAGTACATGCACGAGCGCCTCGAGCCGATCCTGCGCGAAACCTACGGTGTGATGATCTACCAGGAGCAGGTCATGATGGCCGCCCGCGAGCTGGCAGGCTTCACCATGAGCGAGGCCGACATCCTCCGCGCCGCGATGGGCAAGAAGGACAAGGCCAAGATGGCGAAGCTGCGGACCAAGTTCGTCGACGGAACGGTCGAACGAGGCATCTCGAAGACCACCGGCGAGGCGCTGTTTGACGGCATCGCGAAGTTCGCCGAGTACGGCTTCAACCGCGCACACTCGGCTGCGTACGGATTGATCGCCTACCAGACGGCGTACCTGAAGGCCAACTACCCGATGGAGTACATGACGTCGCTGCTCATCCACATGGAGGGAAGCTCCGACAAGGTCGCGACCGCGATCGTGGACTGCAAGATCCGCGGCATCGACGTGCTGCCGCCCGACATCAACCGCTCGCGGGCGGACTTCTCGATGGAGGATTCTCGAATCCTTTTCGGGCTCGCGGCGATCAAGAACGTCGGGCGGCATGCGGTCGAGAGCCTCGTCGCGCTGCGCGACGGCGACGGCCTCTTCAAATCACTCGAGGACCTGTGCGAGCGAACGGCGGCGATCCAGGACGTCAACCGCCGGCTGCTCGAAGCGCTGGTGCAGTCGGGCGCGTGCGATTCGCTGGGGGAAAGGGCCCGGCTGGTGGCGGTCCTCGACCACGCCATCAGCCGCGCCGACCGCGCCAGGCGAGACCGCGAATCAGGTCAGACCTCGCTGCTCGACATGGTCGGTTCTCCCGACATCGGGGCCGACGACGACTTCGGCCTGTTGATCGACGTCGCGCCGATGGCCGGCGAGGAGAAGCTGCGGCTCGAGAAGGAGCTGCTCGGCCTTTACCTGAGCGACCATCCCCTGCGCCGGATCTCCGCCGAGCTGGCCCGGCTGTCGGACACGCAGGCGGTCGAGGTGACGAGCGCGCTGCAGGATACCGAGGTGCGCGTGGCTGGCCTGGTGCGCGAGGTGAGGCGCGTCGTGACGCGAAAGGGGCAGATCATGGCCTATGCCACGCTCGAGGACCTGACCGGGACCGTCGACGTCGTGCTTTTCCCGCGGATCTTCGAGCAAACCCGGCTTCTGTTCGAACCCGACAAGGTGCTCGTGGTGCAGGGCAAGGTGGACGCGCGCGCGGGCAGCACTCGCGCGACCGGCTCGGGTGGCGCGCCCGTCGACCCGGAGCTCGAGCAGGAGGTCGAGTCGGCGTCGGTGGTGGCCGACATGGCCTGGCTGTGGGACGACCCGGAATGCGTGCCCGTGTCGCGCCGGCAGCTGGTCCACGTCCGCATGGCCAACGGCGACTCAGGGTTGGCGGAACGGCTCGAAGCGGTGCTCGCGCGACATCCGGGGACCGATGAGGTCGTGCTCCACGTGGTGGTCGGCACCCGAGAGGTGATCGTGAATGCCGATCGCTATCATGTGCTCGCCGGTCCGGCGCTCGCCGCCGACATCGACGAGCTGGTCGGCCTGGCGGCCACGCGGTTCGAGACCGTGCGGCCAAAAGTCCAGTCCAACGGCAACGGGCGCATGAAGCGTGGGTGACACGGTGAGCGAAGACGAGAAACCGACTGGCCGTTACATAGTCGTCAAGGCGCTGGAGGACGGCGTGGTCATCATGGGCCTGACCCGCGGCAAGGACACGCGCTCGCACCACTCGGAACGGTTGGACGCCGGTGAGGTTCTGATCGCCCAGTTCACCGAGCTGACCGCGGCGATCAAGGTCCGTGGGAAGGCCGAGATCATGACCGACGTCGGTAACGTAGAATCCGGGCCGACCTCATGAGGACATTGCTGAACCGAGAGTAGTGGTCCGGGCCGGTCGGGCTGGCGCGTGTCCTGACAATCGTCTGTGCGACCTGGACGATCGCCGCCGCCTTGATGGGCGCGACTGGCGCGAGGCTGTTGGTCCCAGTCGCCTGCACGATGGTTGGGCTCGCCTTCATCGCGGGCCATGATCTGGGGCGGAAGCAGCAGTGAACCTCTGATGACTGGACTCGCAGAGTCCGGCAGCTAGGTCGTAACCGGTAGGCCGGCGGCCTTCCAGGCCTGGAAGCCGCCGATCACGTCAGTGGCGTTGACCAATCCGAGGTCCTGTAGCGAAGCGGCGGCCAGGCTCGACGAGTAGCCCTCGTTGCAGATCACGATCACTCGCCTCTGGTGGTCGGTCGCCTGCGGGATCCTCGAGGGCGACGCCGGGTCCAGCCGCCACTCCATCACCGTTCGATCGATCACCAGAGCGCCCGGGATCTCGCCTTGCTGCGCCCGCTGAGCGTCCGTCCGCGTGTCCACGAGCAGCGCGCCCTGGGCCATCTCCGCGGCGGCCTGTCCCGGCTCGACCCGGGTGAACCTGCGGCGGGCGCGCTCGAGTACCTCCTCGATGCTGGGCATGAAACTGGTCGCCAGTATGTAGCAGATAGAATCGGAGCAGCAGCCCGCCCACGTAGCTCAGGCGGTAGAGCATTTCCTTGGTAAGGAAAAGGTCCCCGGTTCGAATCCGGGCGTGGGCTCCATCACCCTCTTTCGAATACAAAAGTCGAGCTTTCGTCTTTCCCCTGATCGTCATCTGCCAGCGTGCAGTGGAGCGGCGGGTAGTTGCACCGTGACGCAGAGCCCGCCAGCGGCCCGGGGGGTGAGGGTGAGGGTTCCGTCATGTGCTTGAGTGATGCTTTTGACGATTGCCAGGCCGAGTCCGACGCCTGCGTGGTCGGTGCGTATGCGTTCGCTGCCGCGCCGAAACGGCTCGCCAAGCGTGGAAACAAACTTTGGGGTGAGCTTCTCGCCGGTGTTCTCGACAGTGAGCACCACACCCTTCGGGTGAACGCTGGTCGTGACGCACACGGTGCCCTGCTCAGGCAGATTGTGGACGATCGCGTTATGCACGAGGTTCGTAGTCAACTGCAACAGGAGCGCATGTGAGCCGATGGTGGG
>JBAUTF010000166.1:0-16554 GCA_049582065.1 Candidatus Dormiibacterota bacterium
CACGAGCACCGCGAGCGGCTCGCTGGCTCTGCGCTCGTCGGCGGGCGCCCCTGGCCAGTCCAGCGCGGGCCTGCCGGCCAAGGCCAATCCTCTCCCGGCCCAGCCGGCGCAAACAGGCGGCACGACCAACCCCTCCGGCACCGACACGGTGCCGGTCCTGCAAGGGCCGCCTGTCATCCGCCAGGCGCAGCTGGCGATCACCGTCGACTCGGGGTCCTTCGACTCCAAGCTTGCTTCGGTCCGCTCGCTCGTCGAAGCTGAGCAGGGCTACATCGCAGGCACCGATGCCCAGAGCAATCCGGTCGACAGCCAGATCCGCACCGGCGTGATCAACTTCATGGTCCCCGCGGCGAACTTCGACGCCACGATCGACCTCCTCTCCAAGGTGGGCAAGGTCCAGAGCGAGCACATCACCGGCACGGACGTCAGTGCGCAGTACGTCGACCTGAACGCCCGCCTGGCCAACGCCCAGGCGCAGCGCGACGCGATGCTCGCACTGCTGGCCAGGGCGACCTCGATCAACGACATCATCAACGTGCAGACGCAGGTCGGCCAGATCACGGGAGAGATCGAGCAGCTCGAGGGCCAGATCAAGTACCTGGACCAGAACACGGCGTTCAGCTCCATCGCGGTGACGCTAACCGAGGCCGGCGCGCCGGTGCAGCAGACTCAGTCCGACAGCTGGGGCTTCGCCACGGCGCTCAGTCAAGCGGCGCACAACTTCGTCACGACCGTCAACTACGTGGTGACCGGGCTTGGAGCGATCGGGCCGTTGGTCGTCCTGTTGGGGCTCGGGTACCTGCTGTGGCGCCGCCGCCGCCCAGCTCCGGCGGTCAAGCACGCGTAGCGGGGACCGATCCGCGGGCCGGGCGCACGCCTGGCCCGCAGCACGGTTTGCGGGCTCGTACCGTAACCTTCGGCGGTAGTGAACCTGAGCCGTGGCAGGCGTTTTTGATGTCAATGTTGGGGTCGGCCCAGACGCTCGATCTCTAGGCCCAGCATGAGTGGGGGCCGGCGTCCGGGGGAGCAGAGTGCGGGTGAGACGGGAGACATCCTCGAGCTTCCCGCGGCGCCGCACGCCACGGACATCGCGCTCGACGAGCTTGAGCTCGTCTACGCGTTCATCTACACGCGGGTGGGCAACCGGGCCGACGCCGAGGACCTCACCCAGCAGGTGGCGATGAAGGCGATCCCCCGGCTGCGCGAGGACGCGACGGCCAGCTCGATCCGGGGCTACCTGTTCGCCACCGCCCGCTCGGTTCTCGGAGGCTTCTGGAGCACCCGACTCGGGCTCTCGGAGGCAGAGCTGCGCGACGACCTGGCGCTGGTTACGCCGCCTGCCGCCGATCCCGACCGTGGGGTCGCGACGGTGCAGCGAGTCCTGGCCGAGCTGAGCGACAACTATCGGCGCGTGCTGGAGCTGCGTTTCCTCCACGGGTATTCATTGAAGGAAGTGGCCGCGGAGATGCACTCGACAGTCGGCGCAGTGAAGGTTATGCAGCTGCGCGCCCTGCGCGCCGCGGCCAAGGTCGACATGGAATGAGCAAGGCCGAGAACCGAGTCGACAAGATCGTCTCGGACCTGCTGCACGGCCGCCGGCTGAAGCTACGTGGGGGAGATGCCGAGGAGAAGGCCGCCATCACGGCGGCGGCCCGTCTGGCGGCGGCTCGCCAGGGTCCCCAGCGTATGAGCCCTGCTTTCCGCAAGCGGCTGGCCCGGCTGCTGGAGGAAGCGCCGCGGGAAGGCTGGATCACCCGGCGGTCCGCCATGGTCGCGGGGCTTGGCCTGGCCGCGGGCGCAGCCACCGGCGGCCTGGTCGGGCGGGCGCTCGAACCTGCGCATATCGCCGCCTCAAGCGGCGGGCCGATCAATCCCATCGGTGGCCGCTGGGTCGACGTCGCGGCTCTGAGCGAGCTGGTGGAAGGCCAGGGCAAGCGGGTCACGGCGGGGAGCGTCGGCGCATTCCTGTTCCGCCGCGGCGACAACGTTACCGCCGTCTCATCGATCTGCACCCACCTGCCGTGCGAGCTGTTGTGGAACGGCGGCGACGGCCGGCTGGATTGCCCCTGCCACCCGGCGTCCTTCACGCCAGACGGCCGCTCCACCGACACGAACTACCCGCTGCCCACGCTCAACCCGGTGTACGTGAGGGTCACCTCTGCGGGCCGCGTGGAGGTCTTGGGGACCGCCTGACATGAGTGTCCGGGAGCACAGGTCGAGACAGCTCGCGCTGGACCGATGCCTCCAGCTGCTCGAGGAGGCACAGATGCACGGCCAGGCCCGCATCGACGGGCCGCTCGGTAAATTGCTGCGCCGCCACCTGGAGCGGGCCGGGGTCATCGCCGACCATCGGGTGGAGGGCCGCCGCATCGACCGCGTGCTCGATGACATCTTCGCCCTGCAAGCCCAGCTTCTCGGACAGGACCCCGAGGAGAGCCGCCACCACAACGGTTCCTAGCGCGCGTCGAGCCAGAATCAGGCCGACGGTATCATTGGCTCCCGTTGTGACAACTTCCTTCGCCTCTTCTCCGTCTTACCTGCTGACATCTGAATCCGTCACCGAAGGCCATCCCGACAAGATCTGCGACCAGGTCTCCGACGCCGTCCTCGACGGCATGCTCGCCCAGGATCCGAACGCCCGCGTCGCCTGCGAGACGGCGATCACGAAAGGCCTATGCATCGTCATCGGCGAGGTCACCACTCATGCCGAGCTCGACATCCAGCGCACCATCCGCGACACCATCCGCGGCATCGGGTACGACGAGGAGGCGACCGGGTTCGACGCCGACCACGCGCTGATCCAGGTCTACCTCAAGGAGCAGTCTCCCGACATCGCCGCCAGCGTCAACCATTCGCTCGAAGAGCGCGAAGGCACGCTCGAGGACGATCCGTTCGAACTGCAGGGCGCCGGCGACCAGGGCATGATGATCGGCTTTGCCTGCCGCGAGACGCCTGAGCTAATGCCGCTCACGATCTCGTTGGCGCACCGGCTGGCGCACCGCCTGGCGCAGGCGCGCAAAGACAAATCGCTCCCCTTCCTGCGGCCCGACGGCAAAACGCAGGTGACCGTCGAATATGAGTTCGGCAGGCCCAAGCGCATCGAGGCCATCGTCGTGTCAACCCACCATGCGGCCAGCGCGACCCAGAAGGAGGTGGCCGAGGGCGTCCGGCAGCTGGTGATCGACCCCGTGCTGAAGGGGATGGTCGTCGACGGAGAGACCAAGATCATGGTCAACCCCAGCGGCCAGTTCATCGTCGGCGGTCCCGCCGCCGATGCCGGCCTGACCGGGCGCAAGATCATCGTCGACACGTATGGCGGCGTCGCCCGGCACGGAGGCGGGGCGTTCAGCGGCAAGGACCCCAGCAAAGTCGACCGGTCGGCGGCCTACGCCGCGAGGCACGTGGCCAAGAACCTGGTCGCCGCAGGTCTCGCCGACCGCTGCGAGGTGCAGGTGTCATACGCCATCGGCCGCTCTCACCCGACCTCGATCGCCGTCGAGACCTTTGGCACCGGGACCGTCGCGGAAAAGGAGCTGCTTCAGCTGGTGCACCGCCACTTCGACCTCCGGCCGGGCGCAATCATCGCGAACATGAACCTTCTGCGGCCGATCTACCGGCCGACCGCCGCTTACGGCCACTTCGGGCGCGACGATCTCGGGGTGCCTTGGGAGGCGACGAACAAGGTGGAAGCGCTTCGCGCCGACGCCTCGATGGCGGCGCGGACATCCAGCTGACACGAACCTGAAAGTCGCCAGGCGGCAGACAGGCCTGCGGATCCGCGTGAGAGACACGCTATCGGAGCGGAAGGTGGCGTTCGCGCCGGCGACCGCCGGCCGCCGGTCGCCCCTCACCCTCTATGTGTGTGGCGTCACCCCATATGACTCCGGACACATGGGCCACGCTTTCACGTTCTCCATCTTCGACGTGCTGGTCCGGTTCGTCGAGGCGAGGGGCGGACGCGTCCGCTACGTCCAGAACGTCACCGACATCGACGATCCCCTTTTTGAGCGGGCGCGGCGCGACCAGATCGACTGGCGCGAGCTCGCCGACCGGGAGACGCAGGTCCACGTTCGCGACATGACCGTGCTGGGCTGGCGCCCGCCGGACATGATGCCGCGGGTGTCGGACGAGATCGGCCGCATCCTCGCCGCGGCCGCGCGCCTGAGCGCGAAGGGATACGCGTACCGGACGGATGCCCTCTATTTCGACGTGAAGCGGTTCAAGAGCTATGGCCGGCTTTCGCATCGCACCCGCCGTTCGATGTTGAACAAGTTGCGGGATGAGGGTCTGCTCGGCAGGACCGGGCCCGACGCCAAGCGCGACCCGCTGGACTTTCCCTTGTGGCGCGCCTCCGGCCCCGGCGAGCCGGCCTGGCCTTCGAAGTTTGGGCCGGGCAGGCCGGGCTGGCACATCGAATGCTCGGCGATGGCGATGCGCTACCTCGGGGAGCAGATCGATATCCATGGCGGCGGGCGCGACCTCGAGTTCAGCCACCACGAATCCGAGCGGGCGCAGTCCGAGTCGATGACCGGGAAAGCACCGTTTGCACGCGCGTGGATGCACACCGGGATGGTGCGTTATGACGGCAAGAAGATGAGCAAGTCGCTCGGCAACCTGGTCAAGGTCAGCCAGGCGCTCCAGCGCGCGCCGGCTGCCGCGGTGCGCCTGTACCTGGTCTCGCACCGCTATCAGCGCGACTGGGATTTCAGCTGGCATGGGCTGGCGAGAGCCTCGCGCCTCGTCGAGCGACTGCGCGCGCTGCTGGCGCAGGACGCCAACCGGTCGACGCCGTCAGGTGCCGCGCCTGGGCGCACCCTGGTCGCGGAGTTCGAGGCGGCGCTGGCGGATGACCTTGACACGCCACGGGCGGTGCGGGCGCTGCGTGAGGCGCTGCGCGAGCGCGAGGCCGCGGCCGCGAGCTGGATGCTCGGCATCCTGGTCGGCTCGGCCGCCCTCATGTAGAGGCCTGGCTAGCCGACCTCGAGTGGGGAGCCGCAGTTGGGGCACTCCATGCCGCCGTCGAGCTGAACCATGGTTTCGCAGACCGGGCACAGCACGTCCGAGATGGTCTCCGTCGCCTCCTCCTCGCCGTCGGCCTCCATCTCGCCGCGGACCTCGCTGAGGTCAAGCGCCGGCGACCCGCAGTTCAGGCACACATACCCGGGCTGCGCGATTCGGTGGTCCTGGTACACGCCGGCAGAGTCGATCTCCACCTCCGCGAAAAGAGCGCGGAAGAGATGGCCGCCGCACCTCCGCGAGCACACAAGGAGCATTCCGCTCCAGAGTAGCGGTGTTAGGCGATGCGCCTGCGCAGGGTGGCCGTCCCCGCGACGATCAGCACGACCACGAACGCGAACACGACGCCGACGTCGAGCTGGAGCGATCCCCAGGTCAGGTCGGCGCCCTTCACCATCACGTCGCGAAGCCCGTTGACCGCGTAGGTGAGTGGCAGCACATCGGACAGCAGCTGCAGAGGCTTCGGCTCGGACGAGACCGAGAACAGGATCCCGGACAAAAGGAACTGCGGCACGATGACCAGGGGGATGAACTGAACTGCCTGGAACTCGGTGCGGGCGAACATGCTCAGGAAGATGCCGAGGTTGACTGCTGCGATCGCCATCAGCGCTTCGATGCCGAAGATCAGCGCCACGTTGCCGGAGTTATGGACCTTGAGCACGGCCAGCGAGAAGACGAGCACCTCGACGGACTGCACTAGGGCGAGCACGGAGAATCCGAGCATGTAGCCGAGCACGATCTCGCCTCGCCGCAGCGGGCTCGCCATCAAACGCTCGAGCGTGCCCTGGGAGCGCTCGTTCAGGAACGACACGATCGTGACCACGAAGACGAGGAAGAAGACCACGAGGCCGATGAAGGCAGCCCCGAAGTAGTCGAGCGTGTCGAAGCCCGGACCGCCGTAGAGGTACGTGACCTGGGGCTGTACGTGGAGGCCTGCGCCGGGCGCCTGCGCCGCGAGCGTGACCAGCGCCTGTTGCAACGCCTGGAGGACGGGCGCGGTCGTGCCGGGTTGAGAACCTTCGAGGTGCACTTCGGGCGCGATCGCTCCCGTCTGCGCGCGCTGGCTGAAATCGGACGGGAACACGATGTAGGCGGCGAGCGATCCGTCCTTGAGCTTCGAGTCACCGTCCGACGCGCTGATGGTCGTCGTGCTCATTGCGCTCGAGCGTTCGAGCGCCGCGGCGATGGTGACTCCAGCCGGTCCCTGGTCCTCGTTGGCGATGCCCACAGCCGGCACCGAAGCGGAGCCGCGAATGAGATAGCCCAGCAGGCCGAGGATGACGATCGGCGCGACGAAAAGAAGAGCGAGCGTGCGCCGGTCGCGGCGGAACTGCTGGAGCAGCCGTCGCGTGATGGCCGCGACGCGTCGGGTGCTCATGAGCGGACCGCCGTGCCCGCGAGTTTGAGAAACGCGTCCTCCAGGTTGGATGAGCCCGCTATGTCGCGGATCTGCTGTGGAGTCCCCTCCGCGAGCACCTTGCCGTACTGGATGAGGCCGAGACGCTGGCAACGCTCAGCCTCGTCCATCACGTGGCTGGAGACGATGATCGTCGTGCCGCCCTCCGCCATCAGCCTGAAGTCCTCCCAGAACTGGGCGCGGAGCTGCGGGTCGACGCCGACGGTCGGCTCGTCCAGGAGCAGCAGCCGAGGGCGGTGGACGAGCGCGCACGCGAGCGAGCAACGCTGTCGCATGCCACCGCTGAGGGTGGAGACCTCGGACGCGCGCCGCTGGTAGAGGTCGACCATCTCGAGCGCTTCCTTGACTCCATCCTCGACCCCGTTGATGGCGGCGAAGAATCGCACGTTCTCTTCGACCGAAAGGCCGGGATACAGGGCCGCCTGCTGGGTCATGTAGCCGACGTGTCGCAGCACCTCGACCTCGGGCATGCGGCGCCCGAGCACTGTCACTGTCCCGGACTCGGCTTCCACCAGACCGACCAGCATGCGGATGAGCGTCGTCTTGCCGGCTCCGTTTGGCCCGAGCAGGCCGTAGATCTCGCCTCGCCTGACCCTGAGGCTCACCCCGTCGAGCGCCTTGACGGCGCCGAAGGACTTCTTGACGGTTTCCACGTCGACCGCGAACTGCTCGCTCATTACGCCCTCATCGCGCGAAGCCAGGTTTGCGCCAGCTCGGTGACCGCCTCTTCGCCGTCCAGCTCCAACCCGAGCACGCGCTGAGCCACCGGCCTTGTCATCAGGTGAAAGAAGATCGGCCCGATGAACGATTGCAGGGCAAGGAGGGGAGACGTCTGGCGGAGCCGGCCGGCCGCCATCTGAGTGCTGACGTACATCACCAGGAGTCCCACCAGCCGGCTGATCACTTCGCGCGCTGCGTCCTCGGTGTCGGGGCCGAGGCCGCTGACCTCGAAGAAGAGCGTCCGCAGCATTCCCACGCGGTTTTCTCCGCCGCCGAAGATCGTCTTGTAGACGGTGCGCGCGATCTCGGGCATGACGACATCAGGAGGCTCTTCCGACATCGAAGCCAGGACCTGGGTCACGGGCTCGAGCGGCGAGTACGCGTAGATCAGGCTGGAGAAGAGGGCGGATTTGCCGGGGAAGAGGCGGTAGAGGGTGGCGCGTGAGACCTGCGCCCGCTCCGCGAGCTCGTCCATGGAGAGCGCGGCCAGGCCGTAGGCGCCGACCATCGCGAGCGCCGCGTCGAGGACTCGCTCCCTGGCCCGGGGCTCGGGGCTGACCTCTAGTGCCGTCAGGAGCGCGTCGCGAGACCCGAACGCCCGGTAAAAGCTCGATTTCGAGACGCCTGCGGCATGGGCGAGCTGTTCCACGGTGGGCTTACCTCCCCTGGCGAGGAGCCCGCCGGCCCGCGTGAGGATGCGGTCCCTGGTGCGATGCCCTGCCAAACCGCCGTGATACTAAATGAGACAAGCCATCTCGTCAAGTATCAGGCCGGGCTCCTTAACAGGCTGGGTTCCGGAATCGAGGCGCCGCCGCTAGCTTGCGAGCGTGCTCCGTTCTCTGGCCGTGCTGATCGCTCTATTGCTTGCGCTTGTCCCGGCGCCGGTCCGCGCCGCTTCGACGTGGGGGAGTCCCGAGTACGGCGATCCGCCGGGCTGGTGCACGAAGTTGTCGGACATGTGGGTCGGCACCGTGAAGACGAACGATCCTCTCGTGGCCTCGAACCCGGAGCGATACACGTTCTCCGGCTTCCACCCCAACCCCGGTTACGACGATTGGTACGGGTTCTTCTACGGCGATTTCCGCGGCCGGCCGGGCGATGCCTCTGGGTGGGTGAAGCTGCTGCACGAGGACTATCCCAACCACTACCAGTGGAACTTCGCTGACAACGCGTGGGCCGTGCACGGCCACGCGAAGCAGTACATCGCCTATTACAACTGGACGTTCGGAGGCCAGTGCGGCCTGGGTGCGCGCCGCGGGGCATCGCCGCCGCCTTACATGGCCGACCAGGTCGGATATCCGGTCGTGGACATCTACGTCGATTCGGTGCCGCCCTATCCGCCACAGCCGTACGTGTCAGCCGTGACTCCGACCTCGGTCGCCTTCACGTGGGACGCGGTGGCCGACCGCGGCGACGGCGCGGGGCAGGACTACTTCGTCTCGGGCATGGACCATTACGTGTCGTGGCTTACGATCGACGGCAGGCCGGGCCAGCTGCAGCTCGCATGGACGCGCGCTCCGCGCGTTTTGGAGCTGGACGGCCTGCGAGCCGGCGAAACCGCTTGTGTCCACGTGCAAGCCGTCGACCAGCTGCAGAACTCGACTCCCGACGAGATCCAGTGTGCGGGGCCACTCGTGCCGCCGCCGATGCCTGCATGGGCGATCGTCGAGCCGCATGTCAAGGCGAACCCCGCCGCCACCGGCCTGGTCGGGCTCGACAGCTGGTTCTGGCTCGATGCGCCGCCGGCCGGCATGTCGGCCAGCGAGCTCGCAAACGGCACACGGTATGCCCTGACGGCGTCTCCGGTCGAGGTGGAATGGAGCTTCGGGGACGGCGTCAGCGCGCGCTTCATAGGCGGGTCAGGGTTCGGGCTCCCATATCCGCAGGAGTCGTCCGTGACGCACGTGTACCAGTCGCACAACCAGGCGGGCTACGACGTGACCGCCGTGGTCCGCTATGCGGTGAGCTGGACGGCGACGGTCGGCGGGCGGTCCTTTGGGCCGTATCCGCTCGACAGCGTCGACTTGAGCGCTCGCGCGCTCGTGTACCCGGTGCAGCAGGCGCAGCCCGAGCTCCTGGCGATATGAGCTCACGCGCCGGACCAACCCGACCATCGGTCGATCGCGATGGCGACCACGGGGCCGGCGGGCCGGGAACTCCGGTACTGCTCGTAACGAGCGGCCAGCAGCTCAATCGCCTTCTCCGATTCAACGCCGTCGGTGATGACTCGGGCGTGGCCGTCCACACGGACCCACCAGAGCTTCGCCCAGTCGTCCTCGTAGTGGTCGACCAGGAGCGCCACCGCGGGGTTGGCCGCGATGTTGCGCAGCCGCTTGAGATCGCGGGTCTGCTTCGGCTTGCCGTCGACGGCTATGTAAATCGTGTCTCCCTCGAAAGCGAAGCAGACCGGCACGACATGCGGCTGTCCGCCGGGGCCGCCGGTGGCCAGGCGTCCAACGCGGGCGCCGCCCAAGTGTCGTCTCATTTGGGCCATTTCCATGCCGCGAAGTCTGGTACCTGTGACGAGTCTTCGGGCGGGCATTGCGGCTATCGTTGATCTCGTGCAGAGGCTCCGCACCTACACCGTCGAGGAGGCCAACAAGGAGCTGCCGCGCGTGCGGCGGATCGTGGCCCAGATCGCCGAGCTCTCGGCGATGCTGCCCGAGCTGGAAGACCAGGCGCGGATCGCCGAGTACGACTCGAAAAGGGTCGCTGCCAGCACGGAGGACCGCGACCGCCACCAGCAAGCGCGCGACGCTGTGGGTGGAGCCGAGCTCGAGCTGCTCAAGGCGGTCGCCAGCCTCAACGGGCTTGGCATACAGCTCAAAGGCCCGCTCGAAGGCTTGATCGACTTTCCTTCGTACCGCGACGGCGAGCTCGTGGACCTGTGCTGGAAGCTGGGCGAAGAGAAGGTCGAGCACTGGCACCACATCGGCGAAGGATTCGCCGGCCGCAAAAAGCTCTAGGCGTCGGTCTTTTCGGTCGCGACCTGGCCCTTGACCGCCTCGTAGACGGACTTTGCGATGCCGGCAGCGTCCAGGCCCTTGTCTCTCATGATGTCGGACCCCTTGCCCTGCGGAAGGAATTCGTCCGGCAGCGCGATCATGCGGACCCGGCCCGCCAGGCCGTGCGGCGCCAGCGTCTCCAGCACCGCGCCGCCGAAGCCGCCGGCTCCGACGTTGTCCTCCACTGTGACCACGACCCGGTGACTGCGGGCCCAATCCACGATGCGTGGATCGACCGGCTTCACCCATCGGGCGTTGACGACGGCGCACGAGACGTTCTGCATCTCAAGCCGCTCCGCGGCCTCTCGGGCGATCCCCACCATCCGGCCCACAGCGAAGATCACCGCGTCCGAACCCTTGCGCAGCTCCTCCCAACGTCCGATCGGGAGCGGCTCGACCGGAAGGTCGGGGGTCGCGGGGACGGGTCCGCTCGGGTAGCGGATCGCGATCGGTCCGTCGGCGGCGAGGGCCGTCTCCAGCAGCGCGCAAAGCTCGGTCGCGTCGGCGGGTGCGGCGATCTTGAGGTTGGGAATGAGGCGGAGATAGGACAGGTCGAAGATCCCGTGGTGCGAGGCGCCGTCCGGGCCCGTCACGCCGGCCCGGTCGATGACGAAAACGACCGGGAGCTTATGCAGCGCCACGTCCATGATCGTCTGGTCGAAAGCGCGGGCGAGAAATGTCGAATAGATGCACACCACCGGATGCATCCCCGCCATGGCGAGCCCGGCCGCGAACGTGACTGCATGCTGCTCGCAGATGCCAACGTCGAAGAACCGGTCGGGAAACTCCTTGGCAAAGTTCAGCAGGCCGGTCGATGATGCCATCGCGGCGGTGATCGCGCAGACCTCCGGCCTTTTGGCCGCGGCGCTCATGAGCGCTTCGCCGAAAACGTCGGTGTACTTGAGCTCGGTCGAGCGAGGGCGCCCGGTCAGGGGATCGAACGCGGGGACGCCGTGCAGCTTGTCCACCTCGTCCTCGACCGCCGGAGAGTAGCCGTGGCCTTTCTCGGTGACCACATGCACCACCACCGGCTCGCCCAGGCGCTTGGCGCGCGACAGGACGTCCTCAAGCGCAGGCTCGTCATGCCCATTGACGATTCCGGCGTACTTGATGCCGAGGCTCTCGAAGATCGTTGAGGGCTGCAGGAGCTGCTTGAGCCCTTCCTTTACACGATAAGCGGCCTGGTCAGCGGTCGCGCCCACCAAGGGGAGGTCGCGCAGCAGCCGGGAGATTTCGTCTTTGACTCGCTCATAGCGCGGGTCGACACGGAGCTGTGAAAGATGCCGCGCCAGGCCGCCGACCGTCGGCGCGTACGAGCGGCCGTTGTCGTTGATGACGATGATCAGGTTGGGCGGCTGCAGGTGCGCGATCTGGTTCAGGGCTTCGTAGGCCATGCCGCCGGTGAGCGCGCCATCCCCGATCACAGCGATCACGAAACCGCCTACCTTCTTCCGCAGCCTGGCCTCGGCGATGCCGAGCGCGTAGCTCAGTGAGGTCGAGGCGTGGCTGTTCTCGACCAGGTCGTGCTTGGACTCGCTGCGCGACGGGTAGCCCGAAAGGCCGCCGCCCTGGCGCAGCGTCGGGAAGTCTTTGGCCCGCCCCGTGACGAGCTTGTGCACATATGCCTGGTGGCCCGTGTCCCACACGATCGCGTCCTTGGGGCTGTCAAATACGCGGTGCAGAGCGAAGGTGAGCTCGACCACCCCCAGGTTCGGGGACAAGTGTCCGCCGGTCCTCGAGGTTTGCTCGACCAGGAAGGCGCGTACCTCATCGGCGAGCGTGTCCAGCCGCTTCTGGTCGAGGGCCTTCAGGTCGGCGGGGGAGTGGATCGTCTCGAGGATGGACACGCAGGCTTAACGCTCAGCGCCCGCCATGAGTTCCGCCAGCTCGATGCAGAGGCGCGTCCCGGCGCCGCTCGGCCCGCGCAGCACAGTGGTGAGCTCGCTGTTCGTATTCCAACTCGAGGCTGCGATGTCGAGGTGCACCCACGGCTTTCCACCGGCGAACTCGCCGATGAACATGCCGCCGAGAATCGTGCCGGCCTCTCCGTACTCGGCGTTGCGGAGGTCCGCGATCTGGCTGCGCAGCAGAATCCTGTAGTCGGCGTAGATGGGCAGGCGCCAGACCCGGTCGCCCGCCTCGCGCGAGGCCCGGTCGACCAGGGACCAGAACGCGTCGTCGTTGCTCACGGCCGCTGTCGCCCCGTGGCCGATGGCGACCGTCGCGGCGCCTGTCAGGGTCGCAAGGTCGATGATGTGGGTCGCACCGTTGCGAAGCGCGTGGGTCAGGGCGTCCGCGAGCACGAGGCGCCCTTCGGCGTCGGTGTTGACGATCTCGACCGTCTTGCCGTCCGCGCTGACCAGGACGTCTCCGGGGTGCTGGGCCGCTGGCCCCGGCATGTTCTCGCTCGTGGCGACGACCGCCATCACGTCGAGCGGCACCTTGCGGCCGGCGATCACGTCCATGGCGGCGAGCACCGCCGCGGCGCCGGCCATGTCCGCCTTCATCAGGCTCATGTTCTCGGGGTGCTTCAACGAGATGCCGCCGGTGTCGAAGGTGATGCCCTTGCCGACCAGCGCCAGCACCGGCGTCCCCGCCTGCCCGGGCACCCCGGGCTCCTGTCCGCCGCGATGTCGCAGCCGGATCAAGCGTGGCGGCCTGGCGGACCCCGACGCCACTCCCAGCAAGAGGTTGTAGCCGCCGCTGCGCAGCTCATCCGGACCGAGCACCTCGACCTCGAGCTTGTGGCGCTGCGCGATGCGCAGGGCCTCCTGACCCAGGGCCTCGGGGGTCAGCTCGTTGGGCGGGGCGTTCTGCCACTCGCGCGCCTTGTTGGTGGCTTCGCCGTTCTCCTGGGCCGCCACGACCTCGTGCTCGTGGCCGGCGCCGAACCCGGTCAGGACCAGCTCGACGATCTCGCGCCTCTCGGGGTGCGCGCCGGTCTGGCGCGAGCGCCGTTCGAACGACCCCATGACACAGCCCTCGACCACGCCCTTCAGGCTGTCCAGGCCGAGCGGGTCGGTGCGCAAGAGCCCGATGCGTTTATAGCCATAGGTTCGCGAAGCCCGGATCAGCTCGTGGTGCGCGGACCGAAGCCGCTGCCCGTCCAGGTCGTGGAGGGCGCCGACGCCGTAGAGGACCACGCGCCGCGGCCGGATGCCCTTGGGGGATGGAATCGGCAGGACCTCGTGGATGCGGCCGCGGAACTCCGCGTTGGCGACCAGTTCGGACAGCACGCCGCCCATGGCTCGATCCAGGTCGAGCGCCGGCCCGGCCAGGCGCTGCCCGGTCGATACGGGGACTGCGAGGGCGTCGACGTTCAGCTCTGCGGCGGCTGTTGACACCAGGCTGATCTTCACGAATTGATAAGCGTACCGAGTGGGCCGTTAAGCGAGATGCTCGGCCACCAGCTCCAGCACATGGGCGACCCGGAGCTTGATGCCTCGGCGCCGCGCGGCGGCTTCGATATGCACGAGGCAGCCGGGATTGTCCGAGGCGACGATAGCGCAGCCGGTCTTGGCGATGGCGTCGAGCTTCCATTGGGCCAGCCGGTCGGCCACCCGCGGCCACTCCAGGCTGAACGTGCCGCCGAAGCCGCAGCAGTTGGCGATGTCGGGTAGGTCCACCACCTCGTACCCGGCGAGCTCCAGGAGGCGCCGCGGCTGGGACTTCAAGCCGAGCTGTCGCAGCGACTGGCACGAGTCGTGGTAGGCGATCTTCAGGCTCAGGCGGTCCACGTCGACCAGGCCGGGGTTGGCCTCCAGCAGCTGGAGGGCAAAGCGCGTGGAGTCTCTGAAGCGGTCCTTCAAGGAGGCTTCCGGCGTGGCTCCCCAATCGGATGCGTCGATGGTGAAGGCGCCGAAGCACGAGGCGGAGGGCGTCACGATCAACCCCTTGGAATCTCGAAGGCTTGCCCGGAGCCTCGTGTTCAATTTGTCGGCGCCGCGGAAGTCACCGGCATTGGCTGAAATCAGGCCGCAGCACCACTGGGCCTTGGGAAAACCAACCTTGAAGCCCGCAGCAGCCGCGATGCGCTCCAGCGCCACGGCCGCCTGCGGCAGCATGCGGTCGACCATGCATGAGGCGAAGATCGTGAGCGGCTCGCCGTCCACCTCGCTCGGCACGACTCGATCGCGATAGGGCACTCGAGCCAGGCGGGGCGTCCCCGGGACCAGGCCGCCGAAGGGGGCGGCGGCGCGCATCAAGCGGTCGGCCAGCTCGGGCCGTTCCCACATCCCGAGCAGGGCCCGCTTGCGCAGCGATTTACGACCGGAGCGCCTGTGCTCGAGGATCTGCCGGGGCAGCGGGATGTCCACCGGGCAGATGTCCTGGCAGGCGTTGCACTGCGTACACAGCGTGTTGGGCAGGTCCGCTGCGTTCATACCGTGGTGGAACGGTGTGAGCACGAGTCCGATCGGTCCGTTGTAAATGTGGCCGAACTGATGCCCGCTCACGGCCATGAACGGCGGGCATGCGTTGGAGCAGGCGCCGCACCTGATGCAGGTGAGCGCGTCGCGAAAGATCGGGTCCCGGCGCATCGTTTCGCGGCCGTTGTCGAGGATCACGCAGTGCATCTCGCGCGGCCCGTGCACGCCGATGGTCAAAGACTGTTCGATGTCGGCCGAGCGCGAGGGCCCGGTGATCCAGTTGACGTAGCTGCTCATCACCTGCCCGGTGCCGCTGCGCGGCAGCATTCGCAGCACGGCCACTGCGTCGTCAAGGGTCGCCACCAGCTTGTCGATGCCAAAGAGCGCGATGTGAACAGGCGGCAGCGTGGTCGTGAGGTCCGCGTTGCCCTCGTTGGTGACGATCACCACGGTGCCGGTCTCCGCGATCGCCATGTTCGCGCCGCTGATCCCGACCGAAGCGTCGATGAACTTCTGGCGCAGCGACTCGCGCGCATGCAGCTGGATCGCCTCGACGGTGGCCTCGGTCCCGAACACGCGCGCCGCGTCCTCTTTGGTCAGGTGGATCGCCGGCGCGATGAGGTGCGAAGGGTGCGTGTGGGTCAGCTGCACCATGCGCTCGCCGAGGTCCGTCTCGACCACCTCCATGCCCAGCCCCTCGAGGTAAGGGTTGAGCTCGATCTCCTCGCTGGCCATCGACTTGACCTTGGTCACCACCATTCGATCGCGCGATGCGCGGCCGCTACCCGCGTTCCAGCAAATCTGCCCGATGATGTCGCGCGCCTCGGCCGCGTCCTTTGCGAAATGGACCTTCCCGCCGACCGCCTCGAGCCGTTGCTTGAACTGGTCCACCAGCTCCGGCAGCCGTTCGAGGTTGGCCCTGCGCCGCTCTTTGAGGTCGGCCCGTCCTCGCTCGAAGTCGAAGCTCTCGAACGCCTTGTCGCGGCGCTCGCGCAGCCCCGTCATCGCCTGGATGAGCGCCTTCTGCAGGTTGGGGTTGTCGAGGGCCCGGTTGACGCGGCGCCCGAAGTGGCGTCGGGTCTCGGTCAAGGGAGCGCCATGCGCGCGCCCGGGTCAGGCACGCGCGGTCGAAGCGTCTTTCAGGGCTTGCGCGACCGCATCAGGGGTCGTCACCGGGGCCAAGCATATGGTCCCGACGCACACGATGGCGCGACTGTCTCCGGAGGGATCGATCACCGCGTACGGGTGAGCGAGCACCGCGGAGCGGGCGAGCTCCAGGTTCCGCGTCGTGACCTTGATGGAATGCCCGAGCCGGTCCAGTGCCCGCGCGAACGCAGCCGCCATCAGGCCGTACTGCCGGGGCAGCGCCGCGACGGACTCCAGCGCCCGCCGTGCGCGGTCCCGATGCGGCGACGACGGGTCGCCGGCCAGAGTGTCCATCTCAATCAGCGCCATCGCCGCGACCGAGTTCTCGACCAGCGGCTTGATGCGGTCTCCCAGGCGGCCGAGCTCGTCGTCCGCGACGCGGTCGAAATAGCCACCCAGGTCGCGATCGCCATAGCGCTCTTCGAGGTGTGCTGCGAGGTCGAGGGCGGCGGGCATCCACCGTTTGCCCAGCCCGTGTTGATGGGCGCGCACCGCGGCCCACATCGACCAGGCCTGATCGGCCAGCTGGCCGCCGACGCCCTCGGCATGCGTCATGCCCTCGCCATCGCGATACGCCTCGTCAAACAGGCGCTCGAGCAGCCGGCCGGCTCGTTCGCGCAGCTCCGGTCGCCCCAGACGCAGCGCGGCGTCCAGATACGAGACCGCGAGGGCCGCGTTCCACGACGTGTACACCCGTCGATCCACGTAAGGCGCCGGCGCCTGGGTGCGCCCGGCGGCATCCATCGAGTAATAAAGCTCGTCGGCGTCCTGGCTTCCGGCGTAAAGCCCGGACTCCGGGTCGCGCAGCACCCGGTCGAGGTATCCGGTTGTCGTGTCAAGCACGCCCGACATGCCCGCCAGCGCGAGCGAATCCACCAGCCCG
>JBAUTF010000167.1:0-23152 GCA_049582065.1 Candidatus Dormiibacterota bacterium
GGCGACGCCCGTGTTCGACGGCGCGACCCCGGCCGACGTCGACGCGGCTCTGATCGAGTGGACGCAGAGCAACCCGGACTCGCCGATCCAGTTCGTCGTCGACCAGAAGCGCCCGACGGGCCGGAAGTGCTCGGGCAAGGTGCAGCTCTACAACGGCCGCACCGGCGAGCCGTTCGAGCAGAAGGTCACCGTCGGCTACATGTACATCCTCAAGCTGCTCCACCTCGTGGACGACAAGATCCACGCGCGGAGCACCGGTCCGTACTCGCTGGTGACGCAGCAGCCGCTCGGCGGCAAGGCGCAGTTCGGCGGCCAGCGCTTCGGCGAGATGGAGGTGTGGGCGCTCGAGGCTTACGGCGCCGCGCACGTCCTGCAGGAGATCCTGACCGTGAAGTCGGACGACATCGTCGGCCGCGTCAAGGCCTACGAGGCGATCGTCAAGGGCGACAACACGCTGGAAGCCGGCATCCCAGAATCGTTCCGCGTGCTGGTCAAGGAGCTGGAAGGGCTCGCGCTCGGGGTCGAGATCCTGAGCGAGGACGAGCGCCAGATCGTGTTGTCAGAAGAGGACATCCCCGAGATCCCGTTGGACCTCGGTATCAGCCTCGAGCGCGAAGAGCTCGGGGAGGATTCCGCCGAATGAGGCGGAATCCGGGCATTCAAATCATGGAGGGGTTCCCCGCGAAATCGCAGATTTCGTGGGGCCTCCGCCGAATGAGGCGGAATCCGGGCATTCAAATCATGGAGGGGTCCCCGCGAAATCGCATCGTGGGGCCTCCGCTGAATGAGGCGGAATCCGGAGTTTCAAACAAGCGGAGTCCTCGCGAAATCACAGATTTCGCGAGGTTCGGCAGAGTAGTAGAGAGGTAAGAGGAGAACAATTTGCTGAAGCTCGAGAACTTCGACGCTCTAAAGCTTTCGCTGGCATCGCCGGAAACGATCATGTCGTGGTCGCACGGCGAGGTCACCAAGCCGGAGACCATCAACTACCGCACGCTCCGCCCGGAGCGCGACGGCCTTTTCTGCGAGCGCATCTTCGGTCCCACCAGGGACTGGGAATGTCACTGCGGCAAGTACAAGCGCTACCGGTACAAGGGCATCATCTGCGACAAGTGCGGCGTCGAGGTGACGCGGTCCAAGGTTCGCCGCGAGCGGATGGGCCACATCAAGCTCGCGTCGCCGGTCAGCCACGTCTGGTACTTCAAGGGCATCCCGAGCCGCATGGGCCTGCTGCTCGACATGTCTCCGCGCAACCTCGAGAAGATCCTCTACTTTGCGAACTACATCGTCACCGACGTCCACGAAGAGGTGCGTCAGGACATGCTCGCCACCCTCAACATGGATAAGGACGAGCGGGCGATCCGGCTGCGCGGCGACATCGACGCCAAGTCCAGAGAGCTGCGCGCCGAGCACGAGGGCCGCACCAAGAAGCTGAAGAGCGAGGTCGACGCCGAGGTCGCCAGGCTCGAGGAGGAGCTTCAGGAGGCCGTCGACGAGCTGACCACCCAGGGCAAGAAGGCGACCGAGCACGTCAAGGCGGGCGTCGGCACCAAGTCGCGCCGCACGCTCTCGATCGGGCTCGATGGCGACGAGGAGGTCGTGGTCGACAAGGGCGACCTGATGTCGCGCGAAACCTCGCGCGCCGTGCTCGCCAAGGTGCAGGAGAAGATCGAGAAGCTCGAAGCCAACACCAAGTCCGCGCAAAAGCGCGCCAAGGAGAGGCTCGACGCTGACAAGAAGGCGCTCGAGGCGCAGATCGAGTCCACCACCAAGACCCAGCGCGAAGGGATCCAGGGCGAGCTCGAGACGCTCCAGGCCGAGATCGAGGCGACGCGCACCGACCTCGAGGCGCTGCACCCCAAGCAAATCCTGACCGACACCCAGTTCCGCGATTTCCACGAGCGGTTCGGCCGCTGCTTCCGCGCCGGCATCGGCGCCGAAGCCGTCCGCGAGCTGCTGTCACGCATCGACCTGCAGGCCGAGATGTACCGGCTCCGCGAAGAGTCGAAGTCGTCCAGCGGCCAGCGCAAGCAGAAGGCCATCAAGCGGTTGAAGGTGGTCGAGGACTTCCGCAAGTCGAACGCCAGCCCGACGTGGATGGTGCTCGAGGTCCTGCCCGTCATCCCGCCCGAGCTGCGCCCGATGGTCCAGCTGGATGGCGGCCGGTTCGCCACCTCCGACCTCAATGACCTCTACCGCCGCGTGATCAACCGCAACAACCGGTTGAAGCGGCTTCTCGAGCTCGGTGCGCCCGAGATCATCGTGCGCAACGAGAAGCGAATGCTTCAGGAGGCGGTCGACGCTCTGATCGACAACGGCCGCCGCGGCCGCGCCATCACTGGCACCGGCAACCGCAAGCTGAAGTCGCTCTCCGACATGCTCAAGGGCAAGCAGGGGCGGTTCCGTCAGAACCTGCTCGGGAAGCGTGTGGACTACTCGGGCCGCTCCGTCATCGTCGTCGGGCCCGAGCTGAAGCTGCACGAATGCGGCCTGCCCAAGAAGATGGCGCTCGAGCTCTTCAAGCCCTTCGTCATGCGCGAGCTCGTCAACAAGGGTTACACCACCAACATCAAGTCGGCCAAGCGAATGGTCGAGCGCAGCAGGACCGAGGTCTGGGACGTCCTGGACGAGGTCATCCGCGACCACCCGGTGCTGCTCAACCGCGCGCCGACCCTGCACCGTCTAGGCATCCAGGCGTTCATGCCGGTGCTGGTAGAGGGCTCCGCGATCCAGATCCACCCGCTCGTGTGCGCGGCCTTCAACGCAGACTTCGACGGCGACCAGATGGCCGTCCACGTCCCGCTCTTCAGCGGCGCCATCGCCGAGGCCAAGAACCTGATGATGTCGTCGCAGAACATCCTGTCCGCGGCCGACGGCCACCCCGTGGTGGCGCCGACCCAGGACGTCGTGCTGGGCTGCTACTGGCTCACCGCCGCACGAGGCGACCAGCCGGCAGACCCCTCCAAGCTGCACGTCTACAGCTCGCAAAACGAGGTCTTGCTGGCGCTCGAGGCCAAGGCGGTCAAGCTCCAGGAATGGATCCGGGTCAGGATCGGAGACGAGCGCGTCGTCACCACTCCAGGCCGCGTCGTGTTCAACCAGCCGCTGCCGGTGGGCAAGGCTCCACTTGGGACAGGCGGGGCGACCGCAGAGGACCTCGCGTCAATGCGGCCGCTGCCCTTCCAGAACGCGCACTACGACCGCAAGCTCCTGCGCACTCTGGTGGCCGACCTGTTCCGCCTCTACGGCAGCGATGTCACAGCGATCGTCGTCAACGACATCAAGCGCCTCGGGTTCCGCTACGCGACCCAGGCGGGAATCACCGTGTCCGCGATGGACATCCCGCACCCGGACTCCAAGTGGCAGACGATCCACGCCACCGAGAAGGAAGTCGCCGACGTCGAGCGGATGTACCGCCGCGGCGTCATGACCGACGACGAGCGGTACCGCAAGGTGATCGAGCTCTGGCAGAAGGCCTACGAGGACGTCGGCAACGCCACCGAGCACGCATTCGACAAGTTCAGCCCGATCTGGATGATGATGGGCTCGGGCGCCCGTGGAAACATCCAGCAGATCCGCCAGCTGGCGGGGATGCGCGGCCTGATGGCCGACCCCACCGGACGGATCATCGACCTGCCGATCCAGGCCAACTTCACCGAGGGCCTGACCGTGCTCGAGTATTTCATCTCGACCCACGGCACGCGTAAGGGTCTCGCCGACACCGCGCTCCGAACCGCCGACTCCGGTTACCTGACGCGGCGTCTCGTCGACGTCGCCCAGGACGTGATCGTGCGGGAGGAGGACTGCGGAACCACCAACGGCATCTGGATCCGCGATATCACCCCCGAGCGGGCGAAGAACGACCCGATCTTCGAGAAGATCGCGGGCCGCGTCGCGGCCGAGGACGTCTCGGTCGGCGGCAAGGTCCTCGTCAAGTCGGGCACCGCCATCAACGACGACGCGGCGCGGCAGATCATCGCTGCGAGCGCTCCCGTGAAGATGCGCTCCGTTCTCGTGTGCGAGGCCCGCGAGGGCGTCTGCCGAACCTGCTACGGACGCAACCTGGCGACCGGAAAGGTCGTCGAGATCGGCGAGGCGGTGGGCGTCATCGCCGCGCAGTCCATCGGCGAGCCGGGCACCCAGCTGACCATGCGCACGTTCCACACCGGCGGTGTCGCCGGCGTGGACATCACCCAGGGCCTGCCCCGCGTGGAGGAGCTGTTCGAGGCTCGCATCCCCAAGGGCAAGGCCATCATCTCCGAGATCGACGGAGAGCTCGAGATCATCCGCCAGGAGGGCTCGCGTAAGGTGCGCGTGACTTCCAAGGAGGAGTTCGAGGTCTCGTACCCTGTCGACGCCAAGATGGAGGCGCTCGTCAAGAACAACGACGAGGTCATGGAGGGCCAGGAGCTGGCCCGCGATTCCAAGAACAACGTGGTCCGGACGCGGCACGCCGGCAAGGTCGCCGTTTCCGCCAAAGAGATCACCGTGCGGACCCTCGATGAGGAAGTCCGCGAATACCCGATCCCGCACCAGGTCCGGATCCGGCCGGAGCTGGACCGCCGCGACGGCAACAAGGTGATGATCCGGGCTGGACAGCAGATCACCGAAGGTTCGATCTCACCGCAGGAGCTCCTCCACATCCTCGGCAAAGAGGCGGTCCAGACCTTCCTGGTCGACGAGGTCCAGAAGGTCTACCGCAGCCAGGGCGTGGACATCAACGACAAGCACATCGAGGTGATCGTCCGGCAGATGATGCGGAAGGTCCGCGTCGACTCGGCCGGCGACACCGGTCTTCTCCCCGGCGAGATCGTCTCGCAGTGGGAGTACGAGGAAGGCAACGCCAAGGCGCTGGCGGAGGGCGGAGAGCCCGCCACCGCGCAGACCGTGCTGCTTGGCCTGATCAAGGCGGCACTGAACACCACGTCGTGGCTGTCGGCCGCTTCCTTCCAGGAGACGACGAGGGTCCTGACCGAGGCCGCGATCTCAGGCAAGGTGGACCGCCTGCGCGGTCTCAAGGAGAACGTGATCATCGGCAAGCTGATCCCCGCCGGCACCGGCCTGGACTACTACAAGAAGCAGCGCGAGCAGGCGGCCAGGGTCCTCGAGGAGGAGCCGATCGACCTGGAGACGCTTTCAGTATGAGAGGGAACCTAGGTTCCCTCTGCGCGCCAGGCGCGAGCAGGATCGGACTTACTGATTGCATGACTCTCTTTCCTGCAGGTTGGGATCAACCGAATAGGTACTCCCCGCGACACATCGAGCTCTAGGGTTCACGCGGGTTAGACGGCCCGGCGAAGCCGGGCCTACCGGCCGGGCAATTACCGGCCCATAGCGGTCCGGTTTGCGTTACATTCTTCGGTACGTGCACAAAGGGTCGCCCGCCACGGGTGGCCCTTTCGGTTTTCTGGGGCGAAACTGGGATGATGGGAAGGTGATCCCAGGCTCAAGGATCTGGCGTGCCGTCGGGCTGGCGCTGGTGGTCCTGGTGTGTGGCGCGGCCTGCAACTCGGGCGCGGTGATCCAGGGGCCCAAGCTCGCCAAAGACCAGACCTTTCGCGTGCTGCTCGACGACCAGCCGTCTTCGCTCGACCCGGGGCAGACCCAGTATTCGTATGAGACCGCCGTCCTCAGAGCCATCTCCGAGCCTCTGCTCAGGCCAGTCCCCGACTTGAGCGGGGTGGTGCCCGCCGCGGCGCAGAGCTACGACGTCACCAACAACGGGACGGTCTACCTGTTCCACCTGCGTCCGACCGGCAAGTACTGGGACGGCACGCCGGTGAGGGCGCAGGACTTCGTGTACGCGTGGCAGCGGCTGATCGACCCACGCCTGGCGGCGCCCAACGAGACTTTCTTCGCGTCAGCAGTCCTCAACGGGGACCGCGTTTCAGTCATGGATCCCCAGCGCGACGCCGCGACGATCGATGCGGCGCTCGGCACCCTCGGCCTGAAGGCGCTCGACGACATGACGTTTCAGGTCACGCTTTCGCAGCCGGACCCGGCTTTCCCGTGGATCGCGGCGATGCCGGCCGGTGCGCCGATACGCCAGGACGTGGTCAGCAAGAACGGCGACAAATGGGCGACCAGCCCCGACACGCTCGTCACCAACGGGCCGTTCAAGGTCACGGAGATGGTGAGCGGCGACCACATAACGGTCGTCCCCAACCCTCATTACTGGGGCCACAAGCCGACGCTGACCTCGATCGATTTCACGATCGTCAACGATGGGGCCGTCGCCCTGGCCAAGTACAAGAGCGGGGAGCTGGACGAAATCTCGGTGCAGCCGGCCCAGGCGGCGTCCGTGTCCGCGGACCCATTGCTCAAGGGTGACCTCGTCAAGACGCCCGACCTGACGGTCTACTGGATCGTCTTCCGCGTCACCTCGCCGCCACTCAACAACCCGAAGCTGCGGCAGGCGATCGCCGAGGCGATAGACCGCAACGCGTTCGTCAGCCAGATCTTCCAGGGCCAGGGCGCCCCGGCCGACACGTTCCTGCCCAAAGGAATGCGCGGCTACAGCGCGGACCCATCACCGCAGAACTTCGACGTCGCGCAGGCCCGGGCCTCGCTCGCAGCCTCGGGGGTGACCGCGCAGCAGCTGTCGGCGGTCACCTTTTCGTATGACCAGTCCTCCGATTTCGCCAAGGCGACGGCGAACTTCGTGCACGATCAGCTGAAGGCCAACCTGGGCGCGGATATCGCGTTGCAAGCCCTGGACAGCAACACACTCAGCTCCCGACTGGGCAACGGCAACTTCCAGATCGCCGGCCCGATGGGCTGGACCGCCGACTACCCCGACCCGGCGGACTGGTTCGACATCTTCCTGACCACCAACTCGAACAACCTGTCGCTGTATGAGAACCAGCAGTACGACAACTTCGTGCGGGTCGCGCGCACCGATGTGCAGCCGGCGCGGCGCGACCAGGAGTACCAGCAGGCACAGCAGATGCTCGTGGGCGATGCGCCCGTGGCCTTCCTGGCCCAATCGGTCAGCTGGTACCTGTTAAGGTCGTACGTGCGAGGCGTGACCACATCGCCCGTCGACGAGTGGCCTGGGTCGCTGTCACCGGACACGATTTCGATCGCGCCACACTGAAGCAGGCCGGGCTCGAACGAGTGTTCGTCCAAATAGCGCGCTACGCAACTTGACACTCAGCGGCATGGAGCAACAGAATTCGCTTAGCCGAGGAGGCTGTGGAGTAAGACCTGCTGCCGGCGCACTCTCGCCCCGTATCCCGGGAAGAAGGCCGCAGGATCACTCTGAGAGGTATGACTTTGAACGGATCAACTTTTAGGTTCGGGTGGCTTCGAGCACCTGCAATCGCGGCCGCGGTCGGGCTGGCGATGGTAGCGTGCGGAGGTGGCACGACGACGACCACCACCACCGCCCAGAAGGGTGGCACGCTCATCCTGCTGGGCAACGGCGACGTCGACCATCTCGACACCGCCAGCGCCTACTACACAGTCAGCTACCTGGTGGAGCGAGCCTATTCCCGCCAGCTCCTGAGCTACGCCACCACCTCCGATTCAACCAAAGCCACCGAGGTCGTGGCCGACATGGCCACGCAGGTGCCGACAATCGCCAATGGCGGGATCAGCTCGGACGGCTTGACCTACACGTTCAAGATCAAGCCCGGCGTGAAGTGGGACACCACTCCGGCGCGCCAGGTCACCGCTCAGGACGTAGTCCTCGGATTCAAGCGCCTGTGCAACCCCGGTCCCAACGCGGTCGGTGCGCCACAATACTTCACAAACACCATTGCGGGATTCAACGACTACTGCAATGGGTTCCTTGGCCTGTCCAGCAGCACCGCCTCGGCCATGGCTGCTTACATCCAGGGACACGACATCTCGGGGATCACCACGGTTGGTACGGACACGGTGAAGTTCACGCTCACTCAGCCCGCCAGCGACTTCGTCAACATCATCGCGATGCCCTTCTCGTCGCCGGCACCGGTGGAGTACCTGCAGTACGTCCCCGGCGATGACACCTTCAACCAGCACGTCATCTCGGACGGCCCCTACAAGATCGTGAAGTACGACCCGGTCAAAGAGCTCGACCTGGACCGCAACACGAACTGGGACCCGTCGACCGACACCCTTCGCGCCGCGTACGTCGACCACATCACGGTGACCATGGGTCAGACCTCGGATGCGGTGCAGCAGCAGATCGCGGCCGGCACCGCTGACATGGAATGGGACACAGGAGTGCCCACGGCAGACCTGGCCCAGCTCCTGCAGGCCACGCCCAGGGACCCGCGGCTTTTGGTCGGACCGCCGACCGCTTTCAACCCCTACATCGTCATGAACCTCCAGAGCCCGAATGCGGGCGGAGCTTTGAAGAACGTGGCTGTCCGGCAGGCGCTCGAGTACGCCATCGACAAGGTGGCGATCGCCCAGTTCGTCGGCGGCCTCAGCATCAACCAGCCGGCACACGGGATCCTGTGGCAGGGCATGGCCGGCTACCAGGCGTTCAACCTTTACCCCACGCCGAATGACAAGGGCGATCCGGCCAAGACCAAGAGCCTGCTGGCCGCCGCCGGTTACCCCAACGGCCTGACGTTGACCATGATCTACCGGTCCACCGGCAACGGTCCCAAGGAGACCGAGTCGTACCAGGCCAACCTCGCGGCAGCCGGCGTCACCCTCAAGCTCGTGCCGATCGCGAACGGCGCAACTTTCTACACGCAGTACCTGCAGAACCCCGACGCGACGAAGCGTGGCGTCTGGGACCTTGCTGCACCGGGCTGGATTCCCGACTGGTTCGGCAACAACGGGCGTTCCATCATCTCGCCGCTGTTCGACGGCCGTTCGTACGGCCCGAGCTCGAACGACTACGGCGACTACAACAGCACTGCGACCAACAGCGACATTGACAACGCGCTGGCAGCCAAGACGACGGCCGACGCGAACAAGTACTGGCACATGGCGGACATGCAGATCATGCAAGATGCCGTGGTCATCCCGGTGCTCATCCAGCAGACATCGGTATTCCACTCCACGCGAGTGCAGAACTTCGTCTTCAACCTGTTCCAGCAGCAAGGCGACATCACCAACGTTTGGCTCAAGCAGTGAGAGTAGTTGCGTAAAAGCGATAGACGATTCGAGTGAGATGAACCGGCTCGAGGTCAAGGACCTCACGGTAAGTTTTGCAACCGCGGACGGCCTGGTGCAGGCCGTCCGCGGCGTCAGTTTTGTCCTGAAAGCGGGACAAACCCTGGGCGTGGTCGGCGAGTCGGGCTCGGGTAAGAGCGTGACGATGCAGACCATCATCGGGCTGACCAGGGGAGCCCAGGTCTCAGGAGAAGCCATATTCGAAGGCCAGGATCTGCTGGCCTTGAACAACGACGAGCTGCGTCACGTGCGCGGGGCCGAGATCGGCATGATCTTCCAGGACCCGCTTTCGAGCCTTCACCCCTACTACCGGATAGGCTGGCAGATCGTCGAGATGATTCGGGCGCATCAGGACGTCTCCGCCAAAGCAGCTCGCCGTCGTGCCATCGAGCTGCTGCGGCTGGTCGGCATTCCGCAGCCTGAACGCCGGGTTGACGACTTTCCACACCAGTTCTCCGGGGGAATGAGGCAGCGCGCAATGATCGCCATGGCCCTCGCGAACACCCCCAAGCTGCTGATCGCCGACGAGCCCACCACGGCTCTTGACGTCACGGTCCAGGCGCAGATCATCGACCTGATGCAGGGTCTCCAGAGGGAGCTCGGTTCCAGCATCATCATGGTCACTCACGACTTGGGCGTGGTCGCCGACATAGCCGACGACGTCATCGTCATGTACGCGGGGAGGGCGGTCGAGAAAGCTGACCGGCGCACCCTGTTTTACCGAGCCCACCATCCCTACACCCGGGGACTCATGGGTTCGCTGCCTGGTAAGGGTGGGGCGCATGAGCGCCTCAACCCGATCGAAGGCCAGCCGCCCAGCCTGATCCGGATCCCCCACGGCTGTCCCTTCCACCCGCGGTGTCCCTTCGTGATGGATCGCTGCCTGACCGATGAGCCCCCGCTCCTCGAAGTCGGATCTGACGAGGATCACCTGTCGGCCTGCTGGCTTCCGCCCGACTTGACAGGCTTCGATCGCCAGGTCGACGATCGACGCTGGACCGCGGCCGAGGCCCACCGGAGCGGGCGGGCGCGGGCGATGGCCAGCCGGCTCGCGCCGGCGCCCGAGAGGGCATCCTGAGCACCGCCTCCGCGCCCCGGACGGACACACAGGCCGACGGCCAGGTGTTGGTCCGGCTCGATGGCGTGGTCAAGCATTTTCTGATTCGCAGCGACCTCCTGCGCCGGGTGGTCGGACGCGTCCACGCCGTCGACGGCGTCAGCCTCGAGGTAAGAAGGGGAGAGACGCTGGGCATCGTCGGAGAGACCGGATGCGGCAAATCGACCCTGGCGCGATGCGTCGCCCGCCTGTTCGACCTCACGGCCGGGACCATCACGTTCGACGGGACCGACATCTCGCGGCTTTCCCGGAGGCGGATGCGCCCGCTGCGCAAAGGGATCCAGATGATCTTCCAGGACCCGATCGGCTCGCTGAACCCGCGGCGGCGGATCGGGTCGATCATCGGGGACCCGTTTGCCATCCACCACATCAGCAGTGGCGAGGAGCGCAAGCGCCAGGTGCAGGAGCTGATGCGCCTGGTCGGTCTCAACCCCGAGCACTACAACCGGTTTCCCGCCGAGTTCTCGGGCGGCCAGAGGCAGCGGATCGGCGTCGCCCGCGCGCTGGCACTCCGACCGAAGCTGATAATCGCCGACGAGCCTGTGTCAGCACTCGACGTTTCGATCCAGGCGCAGATTCTCAACCTGTTGACCGATCTGCAAGATGAGTTCGGCCTGACCTACATCTTCATCGCGCACGACCTTTCGGTGGTCCGGCACGTGAGCGACCGGATCGCGGTCATGTACCTGGGCAAGATCGTCGAGGTGGCCAGCGTCAGCGAGCTCTACGCTCGCCCCCGTCATCCCTACACCAACGCCCTCCTGTCGGCGGTCCCGGTCCCCGACCCTGATCGTGCGGACGAGCGGGAGCGCATCATTCTAGTCGGCGACGTTCCATCGCCCATTAATCCACCGTCGGGTTGCCGCTTCCATCCCCGCTGCCCAAAGGCGCAGAATCTGTGCAAGGAGGTCGACCCCGAGTTGGTGGTGAAGAAAGACGACCGGCCGGACCATCTCGCGGCGTGCCACTTCCCGGTTGAGGTGGGCGAGCACTTGAGCCGTGCCCGAGCAGGAATCGCCCAGCAGGACGGGCTCGTGAGCGCGGATCTGTCGCCGAAGACGGTGGAAAGCGCGTTCCGTCCCAAGGACCGGACATGAGCACCAGCCCACGAGCCGCCTCTCACCCTGCCGTAGTTCCCGCCGCGAAGCCCGTAGATCTCGAGGAGCTGGGGGAAAACGCTGCCGAGATCCAGGGCCGCAGTCCCTGGCAGCTGGCCTGGGCTCGGCTTCGGCACGATCGGGTGGCGATCGCTTCGGTCATCGTCATCGCACTGATCACACTCGCCGCCATATTCGCCCCGTTGATCGCCCGCCTGGTTGGTCACGGCCCGGGCGACCAGTACCCATATTTGGCCCTGAACGGTTACGGCCTGCCGGTGGGGCCAAACCGGACCTTCCTCTTCGGCGCTGACGACGTGGGTCGGGATGTGTTGGTCCGCGTCGTTTACGGCGCCCGGATCTCGCTGATTGCCGGGGTCGTCGCCAGCGGACTGGCGGTGATCGTGGGCGCGATTGTCGGAATGGTGGCCGGCTATTTCGGCACGCTGGTGGACACCGCGCTTTCCCGCTTCATGGATGTCATCCTGTCCTTTCCTCTGCTTCTGTTTGCGATTGCGCTGGTCTCCATCGTCGGCCCCAGTCTGACCGTGACCATCGCGGTGATCGCCTTCTTCAGCTGGGCGGTCGTCGGCCGCATCATCCGCGGCCAAACGCTGTCCCTGCGAGAGAAGGAGTTCGTCGAGGCCGCGCGGTCGTTGGGAGCCAGCGATCTGAGGATCATGTTCGTGGACATCCTGCCCAACCTGGTGGCGCCCATTCTTGTTTACACCACCCTGCTCATTCCGTCCTCGATCGTGTTCGAGGCAAGCCTTTCATTCCTCGGCCTTGGCGTGGTGCCTCCGACGCCCAGCTGGGGGAACATGTTGTCCGACGCGGAACCTTATTACAAGGTCGCCTGGTGGTTCATCATCTACCCAGGCACGGCTCTGCTCCTGACCACGCTCGCCTTCAACCTGCTGGGTGACAGCGTGCGGGACGCGCTCGATCCGCGCTACGCGCGGCTGTTCAAGGCATAAGTCGGGATGGCGGCCTTCATCGTTCGCCGAGTTCTGTTCGGGATCCTCGTGCTGTGGATCATCAGCGTCGTGGTGTTCGCTATGTTCTTTATCGCCCCCCACGATGTGGCGCGGCTGCTGGCCGGCCGCCAGGCCAACCAGGCGGAGATCGACGCCATCCGCCGCAGCCTTGGCCTCAATCGCCCGATCCTCGTGCAGTACTTGGACTGGGTATCGAAGTTGCTCCACGGAGACCTGGGCTACTCGTATCGTGGTTCCGTCCCGGTGCGCGATCTGCTCGCCAGCCGGCTCCCGGTCACGGCATCGCTCGCCATCGGCGCGGCCATCATCTGGCTCGTCATCGGGGTGGGCGCGGGCGTTCTGGCGGCCGTCCGGCCGCGCGCGATCGCCGACCGGGTCGTGACGTTCTTCGCGCTCTTCTTCTATTCGATGCCCACCTTTGTGCTGGGCCTGCTCCTTCTCTACTTCGCCTTCTACAAGCTCTACACAGCCGGCATCCCGCTGTTCCCCGGCGGCGGCTACGTCAATCTGACAAGCGATCCGCTCGGTTGGGCTGATCACCTGATCCTGCCGTGGTTCACCCTTGCCCTGGTGACGGCAGCGGTCTACTCGCGCCTCACGCGCGGCACGATGCTCGACGCGCTGGGCGAGGATTACATCCGCACGGCTCGAAGCAAGGGCATCTCCGAGGGGCGGGTCATCTTCCGCCACGCCCTGCGCAGCGCTCTCACTCCGGTCGTCACCCAGTTCGGCATCGACCTGGGCGGATTGCTGGGCGGCGCGATCATCACCGAGAACGTGTTCGGGCTGCCAGGGCTTGGTCAGCTGGCGATCCAATCGATCTTCGGCCAGAACCTCCCGGTCATCATCGGCATCGTGGTCGTCGCATCGGTCTTCATAGTCGTCGCGAACATCTGCGTGGACTTTCTGTATGCCTTCCTTGACCCGCGTGTGCGTCTGACGTAGCTCAGCCGCCAGACCCGGGCCTCTAGCGCTGCCCCGGTAGCTGGGCCAGGGCGCAGCCTCCAATTCGCCGACGGGGGCCCTCCCTTCCTCCGGGCCGGACCCTCCCCCGCCGGCACTCCGGGGCTCACCTTAGAGCTGGAAAGAAGCGCGGTCAACCCAGCCTGTTAACGCGCCGGCGGCCTGACCTCCAGGACCCGGTACCCCTTCTTGGACTTCAGCCGCGCCACCTGGAATCCCTGCGCCGCCAGCCAGGTGGCGAGCGAGTCCGACCCGAGGTTTCGCTGCACGACCAGGTAGGCCACGCCGCCAGCGTTCAGCCGGGCGAGCCATCGCAGCAGCAGCTCGTGCAGAGGAGCCTTGCCCACGCGCACCGGAGGGTTGGAATAGATGGCGTCGAAACGGACGTCCGCAGGCACCTCATCGGGTACGCAAGCGCTCACATTGAAGGCCTTCGCCGCCACGGCGTTCTCGCGCGCCAGCTCGACCCCGCGCTCGTTGATGTCGACCGCCCACACCCGCGCGCCCGGCGATCGGAGGGCCAGGACGACGGCGATCGGCCCGTAGCCGCACCCGAGGTCGAGGATCTCGCCGGTCGGAGGGGCGGCCGGCGCCTCGCGCAGGAGGACCATGGTGCCGAGGTCCAAACCCCTGGACCCGAACACGCCACGGTCCGCCTGGAGCTCGAGATCGAGATCGCCCAGGCGCAGCCTGACCGTCCGCGGCCGGGACGTCACAGCGGGCTGGGCATCGAAATAATGGCCCTGCTTTGACTGCGTGCCCGAGGCCGGTGGAGGCGGCCGCCTTTTGGGTATACTCATCGTTTGTCGCCCAATCGGCTAATGCCGCGTGGGAATTCAACCCCTAATCCGGAGAAACGTTTGCCAACCATTCAGCAGCTGGTCCGCACTGGCCGCAAGGCTGCCAGAGCGAAGTCTAAGGCCCCCGCCCTGAAGGGCTCGCCGCAGAGGCGGGGCGTCTGCGTGCGCGTCTACACCCAGACCCCCAAGAAGCCGAACTCGGCGCTCCGCAAGGTGGCCAGAGTGCGACTGACCACGGGTATCGAGGTCACCGCCTACATCCCTGGGATCGGCCACAACCTGCAGGAGCACTCGGTGGTGCTCATCCGCGGCGGCCGCGTCAAGGACCTCCCGGGCGTCCGCTACCACATCATCCGCGGCACCCTCGACACGGCCGGCACCAAGAACCGCAAGAAGGCCCGTTCGAAATACGGCGCCAAGCGCGAGAAGAGCAAGGCGGCCGCCTGATGCCCCGCCGCAGCCGTCCTGTCAAGCGTGTCATCGCGCCCGACCCCGTCTACCAGTCGGAGGCGATCGCCAAGTTCGTGAACGTCGTCATGAGCAAGGGCAAGCGGTCCACGGCCGAGAAGGTCGTCTACGACGCGCTCGCCCGCGCCGGCAAGCAGGCCAAGAAAGAGCCGCTCGAGGTCTTCGACCTCGCGCTGCGCAACGCCACCCCTCTCCTCGAGGTCAAGCCTCGGCGCGTCGGCGGCGCCACGTACCAGGTCCCCGTTGAGATCCGGCCCGAGCGCCGCCTGGCCTTGGCCCGCCGCTGGATCGTGCGTTTCGCGCGGCAGCGTGGCGGGAAAAGCATGTCTGAGAAGCTCGCGTTCGAGCTCCTTGACGCCTCGCAGAACACAGGCGGAGCCGTCAAGCGCAAAGAGGAAACCCACCGGATGGCGGAAAGCAACAAGGCTTTCTCCCACTTCCGGTACTGATAGAGAGATGAGCGTGGCACTGAAGATGCAGGAGCGTCCGGTTTCGATCGAGAAAACCCGAAACATCGGGATCATGGCGCACATCGACGCCGGCAAGACGACAACCACGGAGCGGATCCTTTTCTACGCCGGGCGCATCCACAAGATGGGCGAGGTCCACGAAGGGGCTTCCACCATGGACTGGATGGTCCAGGAGAAGGAGCGCGGGATCACGATCACGTCGGCGGCCACCACCGCGATGTGGCGCGAGCACGCGATCAACATCATAGACACACCCGGGCACGTGGACTTCACGGTCGAGGTCGAGCGCAGCCTGCGGGTGCTCGACGGTGCGGTGGCGGTTTTCGATGCGGTTGCAGGCGTCGAGCCGCAGTCTGAGACGGTCTGGCGCCAGGCCGACCGCTATGGTGTGCCGCGGATCGCTTTCATCAACAAGATGGACCGCATCGGAGCCGATTTCTACGGCTCGCTGCAGTCGATCCGGACGCGCCTCGGCGCGCGTGCGGTGCCCATCCAGCTCCCGATCGGCTCCGAGGACCAGTTCAAGGGCTATATCGACCTCGTGACCAAGGAGGCGGTGATCTACACCGACGACCTCGGGACCAAGAGCACGGAGTCGCTGGACCTTCCCGCCGACATGGCCGAGCTCGTCAAGCAGCACCGTCACGACCTCATCGAGGCAGTCGCAGACTTCGACGACGCGATCATGCACCTGTACCTGGAGGAGAAGGAGCCCAGCGAGGCTCAGATCAACGCCGCCCTCCGCAAGGGGACCGTGGCGGGCATCCTCGTGCCGGTGCTCTGCGGTGCCGCGCTGCGCAACCGCGGCGTGCAGCCGATCCTCGACGCGGTGGTCGAGTACCTGCCGTCGCCGGCGGACGTGCCGGCGGTCGAAGGCATCGACCCCAAGACGGGCGCGCTGCTCGTCCGCGAGCATGACGACGACGAACCGTTTTCCGCGCTCGCTTTCAAGATCCAGATGGACCCGCAAGGGGTCGGCAAGCTGACCTTCTTCCGCGTCTACTCAGGGCGGTTGAGGGCGGGCTCAGGCGTGCTCAACGCGTCCAACGGTCGCAAGGAGCGAATCGGACGGATCCTGCGCATGCACGCGATCCGGCGCGAGGACGTTGACGAGGTTTGGACCGGCGACATCGCCGCGGCCGTGGGTCTCAAGTACACCACCACCGGGGACACCCTGGCCGACGAGAGCCACCCGATCCTGCTCGAGTCGATCACCTTCCCCGAGCCGGTCATCTCGGTTTCCATCGAGCCCAAGACGAAGGCGGACCAGGACAAGCTCGGGATCGGGCTGCAGCGCCTCACCGAGGAGGACCCCACGTTCAAGGTCCACACCGACGAGGAGACCGGCCAGACGATCATCGCCGGCATGGGCGAGCTGCACCTGGAGATCATCATCGACCGCCTGATGCGCGAGTTCAAGGTCGACGCGAACCAGGGCAAGCCGCAGGTCGCCTACAAGGAGGCGATCAAGAAGCCTGCTCACGGCGTCGGCCGCTTCATCCGGCAGTCCGGCGGCAAGGGCCAGTTCGGCCATGCCGAGCTGGATGTCCGCCCGGGCGAGCCCGGCACCGGTTTCGTCTTCGAGGACAAGGTCACGCAGGGCCGCATCCCGCGCGAGTTCATCCCGTCGGTCGAGAAGGGCGTCAAGGAGGCCCTCCAGACCGGTGTCGTCGCCGGCTACCCGGTGGTCGACATCATCGCCGCCCTGGTCGACGGCTCGTTCCACGCCGTCGACTCGAACGACATGGCATTCCATGTCGCCGGATCGATGGCGATCAAGGATGCGATGCGCAAGGCCCAGCCCTACCTGCTCGAGCCGATCATGAAGGTCGACGTCGTGATGCCCGAGGAATATCTCGGCGACGTCATGGGCGACCTGTCGTCCCGTCGCGGCCACATCCTCGGCATGGAGGGTCGTGGCACTTCGCAGAACGTGAAGGCCAACGTGCCCCTGGCTGAGATGTTCGGTTACGCTACCGAACTTCGGTCCATGACCTCGGGGCGGGCCACGTATTCGATGGAATTCAGCCATTACGCAGAGATGCCCGGAAACCTGGCGGAGGCCGTTGGGCGCCGCACAACGGCCCGGAGTTAGTTAGGAGGAGACAGTGGCGAAAAAGAAGTTCGAGCGGACCAAGCCTCACCTGAACGTCGGGACCATCGGTCACATCGACCATGGCAAGACGACGCTGACGGCTGCCATCACGAAGGTGCTGTCGGAGAAGGGACTGGCCGAATTCAAGGCTTTCGACCAGATCGACAAGGCACCTGAAGAGAAGGCTCGCGGAATCACAATCTCGATCACCCACGTCGAATACGAGACCGAGAAGCGCCACTACGCGCACGTGGACTGCCCCGGCCACCAGGATTACATAAAAAATATGATCACCGGCGCCGCCCAGATGGACGGCGCGATCCTCGTCGTGGCCGCCAACGACGGCGCCATGCCGCAGACCCGCGAGCACATCATCCTGGCCCGCCAGGTCGGGGTGCCTTTCCTCGTGGTCGCGCTCAACAAGTGCGACATGGTCGACGACAAGGAGTTCATCGAGCTGGTCGAGCTCGACCTCCGCGAGCTCTTGAGCAAGTACGAGTACCCCGGTGACGACATCCCGATCGTCCGCATCTCGGCGCTGAAGGCGCTCGAGGGCGACCCCGAGTGGACCCCGAAGATCATGGAGCTGATGGACGCGGTCGACACGTATATCCCGGAGCCGGAACGGCCGGTCGACAAGCCTTTCCTGATGCCGATCGAGGACGTGTTCACCATCGAAGGTCGCGGCACCGTGACCACCGGCCGGGTCGAGCGCGGCAAGCTCAAGAGGAACGAGGAGATCGAGATCATCGGCATCCACCCCAACAGCACCAAGACGGTCGTGACCGGCATCGAGATGTTCCACAAGGACATGGACGAGTGCCAGGCCGGCGACAACGTCGGCGCGCTGCTGCGTGGTGTCAAGCGCGAGGACGTCGTGCGCGGCCAGGTGCTGGCCAAGCCCGGATCGATCAAGCCTCACACGCAGTTCAAGGCGAACGTTTACGTTCTGACCAAGGAAGAGGGCGGCCGTCACACGCCGTTCCTCACCGGCTACCGCCCGCAGTTCTACATGCGCACTACCGACGTGACGGGCGAGGTCAAGCTCCCCGAAGGCGTCGAGATGTGCATGCCAGGCGACAACGTCGTCATGGACATCACCCTCGGTGAGCCCATCGCCATCGAGCCAGGGCTTCGGTTCGCCATCCGCGAGGGCGGCAAGACCGTCGGCGCCGGCGTGGCGACCGAGGTCGTCAAGTAACAGGCATATAGGTAAGGAAGGGGAAAGGGCTAGTAAGTGGCGCAGAAAATTCGGATCCGGCTCAAGGCCTACGACCACAGGGTCCTGGATCAGGCGGCGGACAAGATCGTGGACACCGCCCGCCGTACGAACGCGCGCACAGCCGGCCCAATCCCTCTCCCGACCGAGATCTCGAAGCTGACCGTGATCCGCTCTCCGTTCATCGACAAAGACTCGCGTGAGCAGTTCGAGATGCGCACCCATAAGCGCATCGTCGACATCCTCGACCCCAACCCGAGGGTCGTGGACGCGCTCATGCGCCTATCCCTTCCTGCCGGTGTGAGCATCGAGATAAAGAGTTGACGCCAGTGACGCCCCGCACTGCATTCACATGCCCAATCACCATCGATACCGCATCGGGGAAGGATTGGTCTCTGTGAAAGGACTGCTCGCCAAAAAGCTGGGCATGACCCAGCTCTTCAACGCCGACGGCACGACCTCAGCGGTCACCGTACTCGAAGCCGGCCCATGCCGGGTCCTCGGCCTGCGCACCAAGGAGAAGGACGGCTACTCGGCGGCGCGCATCGCGTTCGGTTCCGTTCCCGAGCGCAAGTTGAGCCAGGGCGAGCTCGGCGTCTTCAAGAAGGCAGGCCTCGAACCGCACCGCCACGTGGTGGAGATCCGGGGCTACGACGGCCTGGAGGCCGGCCAGGAGCTCAAGGCCGAGATCTTCGCCGCGGGCGAGCTGGTCGACGTCACGGCGACCTCTAAAGGCAAGGGCTTTCAGGGCCTGATCAAGCGACACAAGTTCAGCCGCGGCCCCGAGTCGCACGGTTCGATGAACGTCCGCCAGCCAGGCGCCATCGGCGCCACCGACGCCGCGCGGGTCTTCAAGGGCGTGCGCATGTCGGGCCAGATGGGCAACGTCCGCACCACCTCGCGGGCCTACAAGGTCGTCCGAGTGGACCCCGAGCGCAACCTCATCCTCGTGCGGGGCGGCGTGCCCGGCGCCAAGGGGGCGCTCGTCCTGGTCCGCCAGTCGACCAAGCGCGTCAAGGTCAAGGGCCCGGCCGGCAAGCCGAATCCGAGGAAGGTCTGATGACCCCAAAAGATCTGCGCTTATTCCCACCCCACGAAATCTTCGATTTCGCAGGGACCCCGGGCCGGGGCGCCGTCTGATGCCGACGAGCAAGCCGAAGGCGACGACCCGGACCGCAGCCAAGGTGACGACCAGGAAGGCCGCCACCCGTAAGCCGGCTCCCCGCAAGGCCGCCGCCAGGCGCAAGCCGGAGGCGACCGAGACGAACCCGCTGCAGGTTCCGTTCTTCGACGCGCTCGGAGAGCGCAACGGCGAGGTCGACCTGCCCGAGGCGATCTTCGCCGAGACGCCGAACATGCCCGTGATGCACCAGGCCTACCTCCGCCAGATGGCCAACGCCCGCCAGGGCACCGCCTCGACCAAAACGCGCGGCGCGGTATCGGGCGGGGGTGCCAAGCCCTACCGCCAGAAGGGCACGGGCCGCGCTCGCCACGGATCGATCCGCGAGCCGTCCATGAAGGGCGGCGGCACCGTGTTCGGCCCGCACCCGCGCAGCTATGCGCAGCGCATGCCGAGGCAGATGCGCCGTCTCGCCCTGCGGTCCGCGCTCAGCCAGAAGGCCATCGACGGCCAGGTCCGAGTCATCGAGAGCTTCGTCTTCGACGAGCCCAAGACCAAGCAGGCCCGAGAGCTCATGTCGGCGATCGGTTTCGACAGCTCGGCGCTGGTCGTGCTGCCGGCCCCCAACTACGTCGTGAGCCGGTCTTTCGAAAACCTGCCGGACACCAAGATCGTCCTCGCTCGCAACCTGAGCATCCGCGACCTCTTCACACACACGTACCTGCTCCTCTCCAAGGAGTCGATCGAGCTCCTCGAGGAGAACTTCAGCCGGCGTCAGAAAGAGGACGCCCGATGACCACGCGCGCCGCTTCCGAGATCGTGATCGGCCCGGTCATCACGGAGCGCACTTACATGCTGTATACGCAGGGGCGGTACACGTTCCGCGTGTCGCCGCGCGCCTCCAAGACCGAAATCAAGAAAGCGCTCGAGGAGCAGTACGAGGCGCAGGGCATCAAGGTCCGCGACGTGAACACCGTCAGCATGCGCGGCAAGAAGCGGCGCAGCGCGCGCCGGCTGGGCTCGATCGGTCACACCGCCGACTGGAAGAAGGCCATCGTGACTCTTGGCGAAGGCCAGAAGATCGAAGGATTGTTCGGAAGTGTTTAGCACCAAGGTTCTGACGGGATTGCGTGCAAGATCGAAGGCCTATTGGGGTCAGTCTGATGCCGATTAGAAAGTTCAAGCCGACCAGCCCGGGCCGACGCTTCATGTCCGTCTCGGGATTCGACGAGATCACGACCGACGAGCCCGAGAAGACGCTTCTCGAGTCGATCCCGACGCACGCCGGCCGCAACAACCAGGGCCGCATCACCACGCGGCACCAGGGCGGCGGCTACAGGAAGCTGTACCGCAAGATCGACTTCAAGCGCGACAAGCACGGCGTGCCGGGCAAGGTCGCGACCATCGAGTACGACCCGAACCGCAGCGCTCGCATCGCGCTGATCCACTACAAGGACGGCGAGAAGCGCTACATCCTCGCGCCGCTCGGCCTCAAGGTCGGCGACCCCATCGAGAGCGGGGAAGAGGCGCCGGTGCGGATCGGCAACGCGATTCCTCTCGCCAACATCCCGGTCGGCTCGACCGTGCATAACATCGAGCTGACGCTGGGCCGCGGAGGCCAGCTCGTGCGTTCCGCGGGCGCGTCCGCCCAGCTGCTGGCCAAGGAAGGCGACTACGCCGTGGTGCGCATGCCGTCGGGCGAGCTGCGCCGGATTCATGTTCGCTGTCAGGCCACGATCGGCCAGGTCGGTAATATCGAGCATGAGAACGAGTCGGGCGGCAAGGCCGGCCGCAGCCGCTGGCTCGGGGTCAGACCCACTGTCCGCGGCTCGACCATGAACCCCCGCGACCATCCGCATGGCGGTGGCGAGGGTAAGACCGGGCCCGGCGGCAACCCGAAGACCCCGTGGGGCAAGCCCGCGCTGGGCTACCGCACGCGCAAGCCGAAGAAGGCTTCCGACAAGCTGATCATCCGCCGCCGCGAGAAGAAGGGACGAAAGAAATAGCGTGGGAATGGTGCCTGTATTGCAGTTTCAGTTCGATTTGGGAAAGTGCTCGATCGTGGGGTCTCCCACGGCTGAGGTAGCGTGGATGAACCACGCCACCTGGCACCATTGCCACTTCGGTCTGAAACCAGCCTCCCGCGGCTCCGCGGCGGGGACCCCAGCGGACGATTTCAGACCGGTAAAAGGAAGAGGCATTAACTAGTGTCACGCTCGTTGAAGAAGGGGCCGTTCATCAGCCCCGCGCTCAAAGAAAAGATCGACAAGATGAACCAGACGCGCGACAAGAAGGTGATTCGCACCTGGGCGCGCGCCTCGGTCATCTATCCCGACATGGTCGGCCACACCATCGCGGTGCACGACGGTCGCAAGCACGTGCCCGTTTTCATCAGCGAGAACATGGTCGGCCACCGGCTGGGCGAGTTCGCGCCCACGCGCCACTTCCGCGGCCACGGCACCCACACCGAAAAGTCGACGGCACTCAAGTAGTAGATGGCGACGATGGAAGTTTCAGCAGTGCAGAGGTTTGTCCGCCGTACGCCGCGCAAAGCGCGGCTGGTGGCGGACATGGTGAAGGGGATGACGGTCGCCGACGCTTTGGCGCAACTCGAGTTCTCGCCCAAGCATGCCGCTCGCGACGTGGCCAAGGCGATCAAGTCCGCGGCGGCCAACGCCGAGCACAACTTCAACCTGAACCGCGACGACCTGGTGTTGAAGCAGATCCTCATCGACGAGGGCCCCACGTTCCGCCGCCGGCGGCCCGTGAGCCGGAGCATGGCGCACGAATTCTTCCACCGCACCTGCCACATCACCGCGGTCGTCGAAGACCAACCGCAAGGCGCCGGCGCGCGCGCAGGGCGCACTACAGAGAGGACGAAGTAGTTGGGTCATAAAGTCCATCCGAACGCATTCCGTCTTGGCGTGTTCCGCCCGTGGGAGGCGAACTGGTTCGCGAACCCCAAGGACTACACCAAGATGCTGCACGAGGACCTCGAGATGCGCCGCATCATCCTCGCGCGCCTGCGCAACGCGGGCATCGCGAAGATCGAGACCGAGCGCTCGTCCAATGCACAACTCACGGTGACCATCCACACCGCCAAGCCGGGCATCGTCATCGGCAAGGGCGGGTCGTCGGTCGATCAGCTTCGCGAAGATCTCGAGAAGCGCTTCGGCAACCGGGTCCGGATCTCCATCCAGGAGATCAAGCAGCCGGAGCTCGACGCGCAGCTCGTCGCTGAGAACATCGCGTCTCAGATCGAGCGCCGAATCAGCTACAAGCGGGCGATGAAGCAGGCGATCCTGCGTACCATGCGCGCCGGCGCCAAGGGCGTACGGATCTACTGCGGAGGCCGGTTGCGCGGGGCCGAGATGGCGCGCCGCGAGTGGGACCGCGAAGGCCGCGTCCCGCTGCACACGCTGCGCGCGGACATCGCTTTCGGCCGAGCCACCGCCAAGACGACGTTCGGCGCCATCGGGGTCAAGTGCTGGATCTACAAGGACCAGATCTCGCCGGCGCAGCGCCGCCTGGCGCCCATCGTGGAAGACACGGTGCCGCTCGCCGAGGTCATCGCACCGCAGGCCGAAGCCATCGAAGTCGCTGTGGAACCGCAGGCGGTGACTATGAGCGCCGGCGTCACGGAGCCGGCCGCCGAGGCCACGCCGGCGCCGCGCCGCGCGCGCACGACGGG
>JBAUTF010000168.1:0-2483 GCA_049582065.1 Candidatus Dormiibacterota bacterium
CAGTGGGTTCAACCCATCGACGCAAGGCTCTTGGCCAGCGTATCAGCTGGTGTAGCGAAGCCGAGCGTCTTGCGTGGGCGAGTGTTTAGTCGCTTGGCGATGCGATCGAGATGCCGCTGGCTGTGGACCGAGAGGTCGGTCTCACGCGGGAAGTACTGTCTCAGCAGGCCATTGGTGTTCTCGTTCGAACCTCGTTGCCATGGGCTTCGCGGATCGCAGAAGTAGACCTTCACGTCGGTCGCGACGGTGAACTGCTTGTGATGTGCCATCTCCATGCCACGGTCCCAGGTCAGCGTTGCCTTCAGCTCCGCGGGAAGCTCATTGATCTTCTTCGTTATGGCGTCGACGACCTTCGCGGTGTCCTTGCCGCGGACCTTCGCCAACATCGCGTACCTCGACTGGCGCTCGACCAGCGTGGCGATGTGGGTGTTGCCTGAGCCGGCCAGAAGGTCGCCCTCCCAGTGGCCGGGTACGGCACGGTCCTCGACTTCCGCCGGCCTCTCCCTTATTGATACTGCGTCGACGATCCCGGCGCGACCTTGACCGTGAGTGGTCGCGCGCTTGCCGTGACGGAACTTCCGCTTGGTCCGCAGGTGCGCGATTAGCTCGGCCTTGAGTACGCCTCGGGCCTGTATGAACAGAGTGCGGTAGATGGTTTCGTGCGAGATTCGCATGTCGTGGTCGTTGGGATACTCGCTCACGAGCCAGCCCACAATCTGCTCTGGAGACCAGTCAGCCTGGAGCTGGCGGGCCACGGCAAAACGGAGCCGCCGGTTGATTGCGAGGCGGCATGGTTGGGGTCGTCGCGTCGCATCGTATGCGCGCTCATCCGCTTTGGCTGCTCGGTATCGAGCGCGGCCACCGTTGCGTTCCAACTCCCGCGTGACCGTCGAGGTGGCCCGTCCGATTCGGCGGGCGATGGCAGCTGCCGTTTCGCATCGCGCAACTCCCCGTGAGATCTCCTCCCGGTCAGCGAGTGTCAGCGCCAGTCTATGTCGGCGCCGCTCCTCTGGGGTGAAGCCGCCCTTGGCCTTCACGACGCCGAAGATCGAGCCGGCGTGTTTGCCCAAAGCTCTGCCGATGTCCATCAAAGATTGGCCGTCTCTCCATCTCCGCCAGAGCTCGCGCTTCTGCGCCGACGTCAGTCCTGGTCTTCCCGTGCGGGCCATTCCTCTGCCTCCAAGCGAGATGCCCCATCATCGACAGATTGCTGCCACGGGTTGAATTCGCCAGCGCAAAATTTGTAATGCAGCGAAACACCGAATATTGCTGACAGCGGCCCATTCGGGTGCCACATTTCCTCGACGTGCATCGCGTCAAGGAAACTCCGGCCCCAGAGCCTCGATCGGCGCACGGTGCAGAAGGCTTCAAGCAAGGCCACGGACAGCCTTCGCACCGTCGCTGATGGATGAACCTTCCCAGCCGCTCGAGGGTGAGGACATTAAAACCACCCGTTGGGAAGATGCCCGCCATTGGATGAGCATCTATGGCGATCTCCTCGAGTTCAAGCAAGGAATCCTCGATCGGGTAAAACGCGATCTAACCAAGCTGGAACCGGGCGCGCAGAAGGCGGCAGAGGCGGACGTCAACCTCATCGAGAGTCAGATGCTGGGCTATCAGAAACGGCTCGACCTTTGGTCAGGACGCCTCTGGGATATCCACGGTCTCTGGCTCGACCCGGAAGGGCGACTGATCCGCTACAAGGGCGGTCAGGCCACGCTGTCCGTCCGAGAGTTTCAACTGCTCCAATTCCTGCTCAATCATCCCTACCGGTACTTCACGGCAGCCCAGATCCAGAGCCAGTCCTGGGCCGAGCCTACCCTCTTTCCAGAAGAGGTCCGCAATGACGTGCAGCGTGTGCGAAAGGTCCTGGCGGCATTGGCGATCCCGTGCGATCTCGTCAACCGGCCCGGGCGAGGCTACTCACTGGAATTGCGCGAAGACAGGCAGCGACCTACTGGTGGGATGTAAACACCTTGAGCTCGAAACCCCGTTGACGAGATAAAGTGCACCTCACACGGTCACCTCAGCGTCCCTCAGCTCCTGCGCCAGCAGTTGCACGCCATCGCGAAGGAAGTTCACATCCGCTCCCTGCTCCGACTTGTTGAGCAGGTCCAACAGTGTCATCCAGAGGTTCGCCATCGTCGTGGTCCTCCATGTGGTGCTTGACCACCGTCACCTGGAACCACACGGTGGCCTTTTTGTCAAAGGCCCTTCGGATTTACACCACGAGTTGCGACACTACTCCTATGCTCCAACGTGGACTGGAAGCTGGTGGGCCTTTGATAGCGCCAGTTGGCGCTCTTCTTATGGGCGCTGCCGCTGATCCGGTAAAAGGGGGGAAGCCATGGCGAATAACGATTCCAGGTCTCGATCTCGGCAGCGAGCAAGACTGCCCCGCGTCCTGGTGGTCGAGGCCAATCCCGGTTACCGCTCCGTGATTTCACACGTGGTCGAGTTGGCGGGAGGGCAGTTTGAGAGTG
>JBAUTF010000169.1:0-2928 GCA_049582065.1 Candidatus Dormiibacterota bacterium
CTCTCCACGGCGGCATCCACGTCGACGAGGGCGTCCAGACGTCGGTGGGCTTCAAGGTGCTCGGGGTGGAGACGATGGCGCCGCTGGTGGGTCGCGGCGTCCTGCTGGACGTGGCCGCCGAGCGCAAACTCGTGCCGGAATACTCGATCAGCCCCGCGGATCTCGAACGAGCCGCCGTGCGCGCCCATGTGGAGGTGCGCGAGGGTGACGTCGTTCTGGTGCGGACCGGCTACGGCGCGCTGTGGTCCGACCCGGCCGAATACATGCGCGCTCCGGGCGTGAGCGCCGCCGCCTCGCGATGGCTCATTGAAAAGAAGGTGAAGGCGGTCGGCGCCGACAACCTGGCCTGGGATCTGATGGGCCCGCTGGACCCGGAGCTGGGCGTGACGCTGCCGGGTCACGTCCTCCTGCTGGTCCGCGCCGGGATCCCGATCATCGAGAACCTGAACCTCGAGGAGCTGGCGGCAGCGGGCGTGCACGAGTTCGGTTTCGTGTGTCTCCCGCTCAAGATGCGCGGGGCCACAGGCTCGCCGGTCCGTCCGATCGCGATCGCCTGAGCCGCAGGCCGCTTGGGGTGCTAGCGGCGTCCCGCCGTCTGGAAGCAGTCCAGGCAGTACACGGGACGGGCCCCGGTCGGCACGAACGGCACCTGGGTCTGCTTCCCGCAGTTAGAGCAGATCACGTCGTGCATGACCCTGGAGCGCCCGTTGCCGCCGCCATCGGAGGTGCGGCGCGCGGCCCGGCACTCCGGGCACCGCCGCGGCTCGTTCTGGAGTCCTCGAGACTGGTAGAACTCCTGCTCGCCGGCCGTAAAAAGAAACTCACGCCCGCAGTCGCGACACGTCAAGGTCCGATCCACGAAACTCACCGTTAGGCCTCCCTCAAAACTCGCTCAGAGGCCCGGACGATGGCGACCGGTCTACCCCTCCAGCGTTGCGGTGGCGATTCTAGCGCGGTTGGCGCGAGTTTGGCGGCCCGGTTTGCGAGCGAGGCCGGAGTCGGGGCTAGGCGGTGATCGCCTCTCGCTCCGGCTCCTCGTCCGCCTCGACCGGAGGTCCCTCCCCAAACGCAGTGCCCGTCTTGGCCCCGCTCAGCGGAACTTCGCGCAGGAACACGGTCGAGATGAGGGCCACCACCAGGATCAGGCCGGCGAACACGTAGATGTCGTGAAGCGTGTCCGACAGAGCCAGCCGGATGGCGTGGACGAACGCGGCGGGGAGCTTCGCGAGAAGCGTCGGGTCGAGGATCGAGTTGGCGCTGCCTCCCTTGGGCAGGTTGGCCAGGACCTCAGGAGGCAGGTGAAGGTCGGTCACCCGCGTCTTGAGATAGTCGGGCAGGCGGTTGGCCAGCACGGCCCCCAGGATCGAGCTGCCGACCGTGCCACCGAGGTTGCGCCAGAACTGGATCTGGCTCGAGGCGACGCCGAGGAACTTGCGGGGCAGCGCCACCTGGACGGCGGTCAGGTAGAGGGGGAAGGTGACGCCGATGCCGGTGCCCACCACGATCAGGTCCGCCACCACATGCCATTCCGGGCTCGAGGGAGTGACCTGGGAAAGCAGCCACATGCCGTAGATCATCACGGCGACTCCGACCGTGCCCAGGAACCGGTAGTACTTGATCCTCTTCATGAGGAAGCCGGTCAGGGTGCTGGCGCCGATCAGGCCGAACATCATCGGCGTGATGAGCGCGCCAGAGTTCGTGGCGCTGATGCCGAGTACGCCCTGGAACACCAGAGGCGTGAAGAGGATCGATCCAAACATGCCGAAGGCGGTGAGGAACCCGACCACCATGCTCACGGTGAACGTGGGGTTCTTGAACAGCTCGAGAGGCACGATGGGGTGCTCGACCCTCGACTCGACGAAGACGAACACGGCAAGCATCGCGGCGGCGAAGGCCAGCAGCCCTACCACCTGAGGGGAGGACCAGGCGTGGTCGCGGGTGATCGAAAGGGCGATCAGCATCGGCACCACGCCGGCCGCCAGGGTCAGCGCACCCCAGAAGTCGATGTCGCGCCATGACGCCTTGGAGCGGACGTAAGGCAGACCTGCCATCACGACCGCGACCGCCACGATCCCGACGGGGATGTTCACCTCGAACACCCAACGCCAGCTCCAGTGGTCGGTGATGAAGCCGCCGGCCGTCGGGCCGACGATCGAGCTCAGGCCGAAGACGCCGCCGAAGAGGCCCTGCGCCTTGCCCCGTTGGTCTGGCGGGAACAGGTCGCCTATGACGGTGAACACGGTGGCGAACAGGACGCCGCCGAAGATGCCCTGGATGCCGCGGAACACGATTAGCTGCGTCATGTCCTGCGACAGCCCGCACAGGGCCGACGCCGCGACGAAGCCGATCATCCCTACGAGCAGGAACGGCTTGCGGCCGAACAGGTCGCCGAGCTTCCCGGCGATCGGGGTCATCGTGGTCGAGGTCACGAGGTAGGCGGTCGTCACCCACGCCAGCCGGTCGAGGCCGTTGAGGTCGGCCACGATGCGGGGGATGGCGGTGCCGACGATCGTCTGGTCGAGTGCGGCCAGCAGCAGCGCCAGCATCGTGCCGGCCGTGGCCAGGATGACGCGCTGTCTAGAAAGTTCTGTAGTCGTGGTCACCGACCGAGCTCCTTCCTGGCGTTCTCCACCAGCTGTAGACAAAGGTGCCGCAGCTTGGCCAGGTCTTCCTGGTTCAGGCCTTCGGCCACCTCGAATTGGTTCTCCAAACCTTCCGTCCAGATTGCCTCGATCCTCACGCGCCCTGCTTCGGTCAGTCGCGCCCGCACCGAACGGCGGTCGTCCGGGTTGGGCACACGCTCCACGAGGCCATCCCTTTCCAAATGGTCGACGAGCCCCGTTACATTCCGCGGGAGGTGTGAAAGTCGTGAGCCAGGTCGCCCAGCGCCGTCGCCCCGCCGCGATACAGGTGGAACAAGACGCCCAG
>JBAUTF010000170.1:0-6285 GCA_049582065.1 Candidatus Dormiibacterota bacterium
ACTCCTGCACGTTGGGCTGGTCGAAGGCGTCGATGCCGATGATCGACCCCGCGATCGCGACCGCGATCTCCCAGCGCAGGAACTCGCCGCCCAGGTCGAGCTTGTCGCGCATCGTCAGCGTCACGACGGGCTGGCCCGCCTTCTCCAGCGCCTGCACGGCGCGGTCGGGCGCGTCCGAGTCCATCCGGATGTAGACGAACAGCCGGTCGTCACCGTAGACCTGCGGCCTGCCGGCGGGCTCGCCTTCGATGGGGACGATCCCCTTGCCCTGCTTGCCCGTGCTCTCCGCGATGAGCTGCTCCACCCAGTAGCCGAACGTCGCCACCCTGGGCGATGCGACTAGCGTCACCTTGTTGCGGCCCTGCGCCGCGAGCCGCCCCATCACGGCGCCCAGCCAGATACCAGGGTTGGACTCGACCGGCACCGAGTCGGCGCACGCATGCTCCATCTCGATGGCGCGCTCGAGCAGCTCGGTCACGTCGACGCCCATCAGCGCACCCGGCACGAGGCCGAAGTACGAGAGAGCCGAGTAGCGGCCGCCGATGTCGGGAGGGTTGGAGAAGATCCAGCGGAACCCGTGCTCCTTGGCCAGCTTCTCGAGCGAGGTGCCGGGGTCGGTGATGGCTGCGAAATGGCGCCCGGCCTTGCCCGCCCGCCCGTTGCGGTTGACCTGGTCCCAGAAGTAGGCGAAGTGCGACAGCGTCTCGGTGGTCTCGCCCGATTTCGAGGCGACGACGAACAGCGTGTCCTGGATCCGGATCTTGGCGCGGACCGAAAGGATCGTGGCCGGGTCGGTCGTGTCCAGCACGTGCAGCTTGGGGTGGCCCTTGACCACACCGAAGGTGTTGCGCAGCACGTCGGGACACAGGCTCGAGCCGCCCATACCCAGCAACACCACGTCCGAGTAAGTGCGGCCGGCGGCCGCCAGCTCGCGGAGCTCGGCCGAGCGCTCGAGCATCTTCCCGGCCACGTCGAGCCAGCCCAGGCGGTCGCGGATCTCTGCGCGCCTGGCGGGGTCCGAGCTCCACAGCGTGGGGTCCTTGGCCCAGAGGCGGCGCGGCGCATCCTCCTTGGCCAGCTTCGCGAGCTGCGCGTCCACGGAGGGCTGCAGCGCGCCCAGGCTGTGCCACTGGCGCGGGCCCTTGCCGGCCTTGATGTCCCTGGAGGCCTTGGCCAGCGTGGCGACCAGGGTCTCGAACGACTTCGTGAAGCTCGCCACGCCCTCGACCTCGAGCTCGCGGGTCACCTGGTCGAGGTCGACCCCGGCGTCGGCCAATTGCTTGAGCTGCCGCTTGGCGAGGTCCACGTTGTCGTCCAGGCTGCGGCGAACCTCGCCATGCTCGCGGAACGCGGCCAGCGTCGCGGGCGGGATCGTGTCCACCGTGTCGGGGCCGATGAGGTCTTCGACGTAGTACGTGTCCGGATATCGGGGGTCCTTGGTCGACGTGCTCGCCCACAGGCAGCGCTGGGTGCGCGCTCCCGCTCTCTTCAACCGGTCCCAGCGAGGCCCGCTGAAGAGCTTCTGGTAGCGCTGATAGGCGAGCTTCGAGTTGGCGATCGCAGCCTTGCCATAGAGGCGTTCGAGTGCGCGCTTCTGGGCCGGATCGGCCGTGGCGGCGATCTTGTCCGCCAGGATCTTGTCCACCTTGGTGTCGACCCGGCTGACGAAAAAGCTCGCCACGCTCGCCACCTTGCGCAGGTCGCCGCCTTGCTTGTGCAGCTTCTCGAGACCCGAGAGGTAAGCCTCCACCACCTCGGCGTACCGCTCGACCGCGAAGATCAGGGTCACGTTGATGTTGTGGCCCTTGCTGATCTGGTCGTAGATCGCCGGGACGCCCTCCTTGGTCGCGGGGATCTTGACCATGACGTTGGGCCGGCGGCATCGCTCGCGCAGGTCCTCCGCCCACGCGATCGTGCGCCGCGTGCTGCCCGCGACGGTCGGCGAGACCTCGATGCTCACGTACCCGTCGCCGCCCTTCGTCTTGTCGAAAACCGGCCGGAACACGTCAGCCGCGGCCTGGATGTCCTCGACCATCAGGTCCCAAAGCATCTCGGCCGGCTTCGTCTTGGCCCGCACGAGCTGGACCATGGCCTCGTCGTAGTCGGTCGAGCCGCTGACCGCCTTCTCGAAGATGGTCGGGTTGGACGTGACGCCGGTCAGGCCCTCGTCGCGCAGTCGCGCGAGCTCACCCGAGGTGATGAGCTGGCGGCGGATGTTGTCGAGCCACAGCGACTGGCCGGCCTGGCGAAGCTCCTTCAGCGCCGAGGGCTTGCGAGGGGTGGCTGTGGCCATCTATCTCGACTGTACGAGCTTGGTGGCGGCTGCCACGATGTGCCGGGCCGAGATGCCGGCGGCGTTCATCAGCTCCTCCGGTTTGCCCGACGTGGGCAGGCCTTTCACGGCCAGGTGCGCCACCCTCGGGGGAGCGTCCGCCATCGCCTCCATGACCGCGGCACCGAGCCCGCCTTCGGGATAGTGGTCCTCGACGATCACGAACTTGCCCTTGGTCGCGCGCGCGGCCTCTCGCAGCGTCTTCACATCCACAGGCTTGACCGAGTAGAGGTCGATCACGCGGGCGGCGATCTTCTTGGCCGCCAGCTGATCGGCCGCCGCCAGGCAGTTGTGCACGGTCACGCCGGCGCCGATCAGGGTCACGCGGTCTTTCGGGCTCTGTCGCAGGACCTTCGAGCCCCCGATCTTGAAGCTGTCGCCCGCGCCGTAGAGGGTCGGGTACGCGCCTCGAGTGGTGCGCATATAAACGATGCCGTCGGTGTCGGCCATCAGCCGGGTGAGCTTGGCCGTCTGGTTGGGGTCGCATGGGTAGAGCACGGTCGAGCCGTGCACAGCGCGCATCGACGCGATGTCCTCAAGCGCCATCTGCGAGGGTCCATCCTGTCCGATCTCCACGCCCGCATGGGAGCCGGTCAGGCGGATGTTGGCCTGGGAGATCCCGGCCATTCGGATGAAGTCGTAGGCGCGGCTGAAGAAGGCCGCGAAGGTCGAGGCGAAAGGCTTGTAGCCGCGCACGCTCATCCCGACCGCCGTGGCCACGAGCTGCTGCTCGGCGATCCAGATCTCGAAGAAGCGCTCAGGGTGCGCCTTGGCGAACTCGTCCGAGTGCGTCGAGTTCGAGACCTCGCCGTCCATCGCGACGACCCCGGGGATGGCGGCCAGCGCTAGGAGCGCGTCTCCGTAGGCCTTGCGGGTCGCGACCTTGTCGTCCTTCGTGTAGGTGGGAAGCGTCACGGTGGGCTCGATCCGCGTGTTGACCTTCGTGGACCCCTCGTGATCGGGCTTGGCGGTCTTGACCTTGAGGTGGCGGATCCCGCCCAGCTCCTTGATCGCGCGCTCGGCCATGTCGGGGGGCAACACCCTCCCATGCCATCCTTCCTTGTTCTCGATCTCCGAGAAACCCTTGCCCTTGATGGTCTTGGCGATGATCACGGTCGGCTTGCCGGTGGCCGAGAGCGCCTGGCCGTACGCGCGGTCGATGGCCGTGACGTCGTGGCCGTCGATCACGATCGGAAAGCAGCCGAACGACTCCACCCGGCGGCGGTAGGTGTCGAGGTTCCAGCCGTACTCGGTCTCGCCGCGCTGGCCCAGGCGGTTGATGTCCCAGATCGCGGTGAGGTTCGCCAGCTGGTAGTGGCCGGCCTTGTCCAGCGCCTCCCAGATGGAACCCTCGGCGAGCTCGGAGTCGCCGCACAGCACCCAGACGTGGAAGGGGAGCTTGTCGAGCTTTGCGCCCGCGAGCGCGATACCGACCCCGATCGGAAGGCCCTGGCCGAGCGACCCGGTGGCGACATCAACCCAGGGGATGGCCGGCGTCGGATGCCCCTGGAGGCGCGAGCCGAACTTGCGGAAGGTCATCAGCTCCTGGTCGGTGATCGCGCCGGCTGCCTTGAACATCGCGTAGCACAGGGGCGAGGCGTGGCCCTTGGAGTAGATCAGGTGGTCGTTATTGGGGTCCTTGGGCTTGCTCCAGTCGTACTGGAGGTAGCGGGCGAGCAAGACCGCGATCAGGTCTGCCGCCGACATCGAAGAGGTCGGATGACCTGAGCCCGCGGCGGTGCTGCAGCGAATGGAATCCACCCTGAGCTGCTGCCCCAGCTGTTGGGTGAAATCGAGATCGGTGCTCGCAACAGTCGCGGAGACCGTCATGTCACTCCCTCACCACGTCAAGTGGCAGATCCCGCCGCGGCGGGCCCTAGCGATGTGGGTCTAGTCTATCGGTCTGCCGAAACGGCACCAGCCAGGCGCTCCACCTCGGTCACCATCCCGTCCAGGATCTTGAGCCCAGCGTCCCAGAATCCGGGGTCCGTGATGTCCATGCCCAGGCGCTTGACCAGTTCGTCCGGGCGGGTCGACCCGCCGGCCGACAGAAAGTCCAGGTAGTCGTCGACGAAGCTCGGGCCGCGTTCCAGGAAGCGGTGGTAGACGGACAGAGCCAGCAGGTTGCCGAACGCGTACGCGTACACGTAGCCCGGCGTGTGCAGAAAGTGCTCGATGTAGCTCCACCACATCTTGTGCTCGTCGGTGAGGATCAGGGCGTCGCCGAACATCGGCTGCAGCTTGGCCTGGTACAGCTCGCCGAGCTGCTCGACCGCGAGCTCGCCCTCGGTGCGCCGCGCCACGTGGCACGCGTCCTCGTAGCGGTTGAAGGCGACCTGCCGGAAGACGGTCGAAAAGGCATCCTCGCACTGGTTGCAGAGCATGGCCAGGCGAACCTTGGGGTCGCGCTCTTCCGACATGATGCGGTCGAATGTCAGCGCCTCGCCGAACACCGACGCCGTCTCGGCCAGGGTCAGCGGCGGGTGGTAGTCGAACAGGTGCTGCTTCGACGCCAGGCGGTCGTGCAGGCCGTGGCCCAGCTCGTGCGCCATCACCAGGGCGTCCCGAAGCTTGCCGGTGAAGTTGAGCATGACGTACGGGTGGTGGTGAGGCGTGACCGGCATGCAGTACGCGCCGCCCGACTTGCCCGGCACCACCGGGGCATCGATCCAGCTCTCCTTGAAGAAGGTTTCCACCAGGTCTCCGGCCCGCTTCGAGAAGCGATGGTACGAGCCGAGCACCAGCTCCTTGGCTTCCTCCCACGACAGGTTGCGCGTGGTTTCGCTGATCGGGGCATATCGATCCCACTCGTGCAGCTCGCCCACGTCGAGCAGCTGCTTCTTGACGCGGTAGTAGCGCGCGCAGACGTCATAGCGGCCGGTCACCGCGTCGACCAGCGCCTGCACCGCCTCGTCCGACGTCTCGTTGGCCAGGTTGCGCGACGAGATCCAGGTCGGGAAGCGGCGGAGCCGGTCGTCGATCGCCTTCTCCTGGAGGATCACGTTGAAGATGTAGGCGCGCGTTCGCGCGTCCTGGCCCAGGGCGGCGGTGACGGCGGCGCTCGCCTTGCGGCGCACCTCACGGTCGGGCTCGCGCAGGAGCACGAGCGCCTGCTCCAGCTGAAGCGGCCGGCCGTCGACATCGACCCGGATCGAGGCGCACAGCTCCTCGAACAAACGCGTCCAGGCCGAGTTGCCGACCGGGCTGTAGTCGGTGAGCACGCGCTCCTCCGGCTCGGACAGCTGGTGGGGCCGGAACTTGCGCGCCTCCTCGATCGTGTGGCGGTAGCGAGCCGAGTCCGGGTGCTCGTAAAGCCTGGCGGCATGCTCGTCGGTGGTGTGGGCGAGCTCGAGCGTGAAGAACACGCCGTGGCTGCCTCGCTCCGCGCCCGCCTCACGCACCCGCGCCAGCAGGCGTCCCGCCGCGGGGTCTTGCGTGTTCTGGCTGTGAAGGAGGTACGCGTACACCTCGGGGAGCGCGGCCTGCTCCTCGTTTCGTTCCAGCTCCTGCATCATCTCGGCGAACGCGGCCGGCTCGAGGGCGGCCACCTGACCGCGGTACGACGCCTCGAAGGATTTCGCCCGCTCGAGCGCGGTCGCGAGCGCAGCCTCGAGCTTCGGGTCTTGCGGTGATGCGAAGAGATCGCTCAGGTCCCAGCGGACCGACTCCGCCCCCGTCGACGTGTTGGTTTTAGACACGGCAGGTCAGGATAATCGCTCGGCGAGCTCACGCACTCGCTCAGAGTCCGGCCACCTGCCCGCATATGCGCCCTCGTTGACCGCGTCGGTCAGCTCGTCGAGCAGAGGCTCGATCGGTCCGGCCCGCACCAGCTCTTTGTACTCGAGCGGGGTCTCGGGCGGCGCCCGCCGCCGACCCAAGCGGCCCTGCACGCGTTCATAGAGCCGAAGCAGCTCCGATTCGCCGGGCGAGGCCCGGGCGCCGCGCCTCCACGC
>JBAUTF010000171.1:0-1756 GCA_049582065.1 Candidatus Dormiibacterota bacterium
CTCATACGCTGAGGGACATCGGAAGGGTGTTGGTCGAGATGGAGGCCTTTGACGGGGCGCAGGACTTCCAGGCCAAGCTGCGGTCGGGCAAGATCGTGCAGGGGCGCTCTGGCCTCCAGTTGCCTAAACTTCGGCGACCATGAGGGCTCGCTCGGCGGTCTGGATTGCGGGCGTCCTGGTGGTGGGGCTGGCGATCGGGGTCGCCGTGGCCGTCGCCTCCAGCCTGTCATCGCTGTCGCCGGACCATCATCAGACCACCGGGATCGTCCTGCCGACTCCGAGCCCGGTCCCGTCCCCGTCGCCGACCGTGAGGACGGCCGGGCTCCTGGGTGACTCACCGCGGCTGGAGACCAACGGGTCGAACACCGTGATCGGGATCGGCCCGAACGTGGCGGTCGCGTCGGCCGACGGAGGCCGTACCTGGATCACCGTGCAGCAGCCGCCGGGTGGATCGGGCCTGGCCGTCGATGCTTCCAACCCCCGGCACGCGATCAGCGGCGGATCCACGGTGCACGTGACCCAGGACGGAGGGGCGAGCTGGTCGGCCGCGCTGAAGCCTCCGCCCGGGAAGGGCCCATACCAGCCGCTTGCCATCAGCCCGATCGAGCCCAGCGTGTGGTTCTTCGTGCACCAGGGCCGCCTGCTGGTCACGCGCGACGGCTCGTCCACGTGGGCGGACCTGGGCGGGCTGCCAACGCTGGTCAGCCCGGTGCTGGTGTCCGGGCAGGCCCTGGGACAGTTCTTCTTGGCCGCGGGAAGCTCGGTCTTCCAGCTGAGCAACTACGGTCAGAAGATCACGTCGGAGCCTGTGTTGACGCAGGGCGGCGTGAGCGATCTCGTGGTGGTCGGCGGCAACGTCGTGTCGCTCCTGGCCAGGGTGGCGGGGCATGGGGCGTACGTGTTGTCTGGCTCGAGCTGGGTGGCGGCGGGCGTCCTTTCAGGTCCGGTTGCGGGCGGGGCGGATGGCGCCATGCTGGTGGGGAATGGGGGAGCCAAGCTCGGGGTCGCCGGGGTGATCTCGTACAGCCCCGACGGCGGGATCACCTGGAACCAGGCCACCGGGCTGCCGCCCGACCAGACGGTCGACGCGCTTGCCGGCCAGCCAGCCTCGAGCACGTTCTACGCGTACTGCTACGGCGGAGACATCTATGCCTCGGTTGATAACGGCCGAACCTGGACCATCCTGAGCCGGGCTTTGCGCACCGCGACCGGTTAGGGGCGTTCGGCGGGGCCTGAGAGGGTCGGATGCCCAAGGCCGCTTTGCCAAAGGAAGATCAAGGTCTTGAAGCCGATGATTAACCGCTGGCTCCCTGAACCGTTAAGAAGCCGATTCTTGACCTGCGGCCGAGCGTGATGCATACTTCCGACGCCCAGTCTTGGGGGTTGGACGCTAGGTAGTTTTCTCAGGTCCTTTCGGGGTCAGGTCATAAACGCGGGGTTCTCATTTAGCCATCGACCGCCACAGGAGGGAGCGATCCATGTTCAAGAGACCGACCTTGAAGAGCCTGCTGCCAGCTTTGGGAGTATCCGCGATCCTGGCGGGCGCGTTCTTTGCTCCGGCGGCCGCGTCCTCCATTGGTAGTTTCCTCTCCGCCTACGGCACCGGCGGGTGCACCCTCGGGGGGCAATCGTTCGTGGCTGATTTCAGTGGTGATGGGAAGGCCGACCTGGCCCAGGTCGGCGGCATAACCTGCGTCGCGGTGTCGACGGGGACAGCCTTCGGGAACCTAACTACATGGCAGTCGCTCCCGTTCTT
>JBAUTF010000172.1:0-2056 GCA_049582065.1 Candidatus Dormiibacterota bacterium
GGCCTGGGACTCTTCCTCACACAGGGGCCGGCGATCCTGCTCGCTCCAATCTCGGGCGCGCTCGCGGACCGGATGGATCGACGCACGCTGAATGTCGTTTCCTGCCTGGTATCAGCCGCTGTGACCGCTGTCTTCGGACTCCTCAGCTGGGCCCACTCAGATCTGCTGGGCGTGTGGATGACTCTGGCGCTGATCTACGGGCTTTCCTTCGTCGCCCAGATGACGGTCCGGGCGACGCTGACTCCTAGCTTGGTCCCGACCGGTGAGCTGCTGAATGCAACATCGCTGGTGCAGGTAAGCCTCCAGGGAGCGCAGTTCGCGGGTCCCCTTATTGCCACCCCAGTATTGGCCGCTGGCGGGCCGACCGTGGCCTGGACTTTTTGCTCTTTGCTCTACCTGGCGTCGGCTGCGCTCTGCGCGACAATCGGCGAGGTGCGCGGCGGGGGGCGCCGCGATGACACGGGCTTCGGACTGCTGGTCGCCTACCGGTACCTACGCTCGCGGGGTGCGGCGTGGGTAGCGGTTTGGGCAGTAGCCCTCCACTGCATGTTGACCATGTCCTACCTGGGCATGTTGCCGATGTTCGTGGCGATGGACCTCCACGCGGGGACTTCGACATACGGGGCTCTGCTCACTTCGATCGGCCTCGGTGCAGTGATCGGAAGCCTAGGGCTGGCCCAATTCGCGGGCCCGCGCTACCGGCCGGTGCTATTCGGTTACGCCATCGTTTTCAGCGGAGTCGCGCTCTCATTGCTAGGTGCGACGTCGAGCGCCAGCTACGCGCTGATCCTTGGCTTCTTAGTCGGCAGCTCGCAGGCAATGTTCATGTCGATGACGCTGGCAATCATCCAATCGTCAGTTGCCGATGAGTTCCGGGGCCGGGCGACGAGCTTCTACCAGATGATCACGCTAACTCCGATGGCGCTCTTCGGCTGGGGGATGGGCGGCCTTGCAGACGTCACCGAACCCCGGCCGCTGATGGTTATTCTCGGGATCTCTTTCATTGTCGCGATGGGCATCTACGCTCTCCTTTCGTCTTGGCTTCGCGGTCTGTTTCGCCCCGTGGGCTGGCTGCCGGTGCCAGCCATAGCCGAGTCGGTGGGTCAGTGAGAGTCCCGAGATTGCCACCCGCGCGATGCCTCCGAACAGTTGGGCTTTCACCGGTCGGGGACACAACCCTAATCGTGGTGGGCCGCGGTGGACTCGAACCACCTACCTCCGCGTTATCAGCACGGCGCTCTGCCAGTTGAGCTAGCGGCCCAGGGCCCTGACGTCGAGTCCGGCGCCTCGATTCCGGAACTTGGAGTCTAACCGGGTCGCTTGATTTTACGAATCCCGCAAGACCGACCGGCCGGACCTCGCATGACAGGGCGCCGTTTAGGGCCGGGAGAATTGGCAGGGGCGGAAGGATTCGAACCCTCGGCCCTCGGTTTTGGAGACCGATGCTCTGACCAGACTGAGCTACGCCCCTACGGACCGAATCGAATTCTAACCGACGCCCAAATGGCCACCTCCGGCGCCCGATTAGGATCGAGAAGATGACGCCGGCCGATCTTCCCATCCTGGTCGCCGGCGACGTGCACGGAGATCTCAAGCGCCTGTTCGCCGCACTGAAGCCCTACCCGCCTTCAGATTGGCGCACGATCTTTCTCGGAGACCTGGTCGACTACGGCGACTTCGGAGTCGGCGCTCTTCGCCTCGCGCGCGATCGCCCCAACTCAGACGTCCTACTGGGGAACCACGAAGTCGCCATGCTGTGGGCGCTCCGCGACCCTGCGCGAGTCAGCTTCTGGGTCGGGATCGGCGGTCAGCCACACGACCTCGCGGAGCTTGCGCGCGACGAGCCTCTGCAGCAGTGGGTGCGCGAGCGCCCGGCTTTGATGCGGCTGCCGGACCGCACCCTGCTTCAGCACTGCGGGAACGACGACTACCTAGAGCTGATCGCGATCGACGATCCCGATCCAGTGGCAACCATCAACGCGAGGGTCCGCGACCTGCTCGCGTCAGGGGGCGAGGCCCGGCTGTGGAATGTGCTGAGCGGACGCAACGCTTTTGC
>JBAUTF010000173.1:0-1739 GCA_049582065.1 Candidatus Dormiibacterota bacterium
CTCCAAGTTTCTCCGCGCTGCTGGAAAGGTTTTACTGCAGAACAGTATTCGCATTTGTGCGCACTTATGAGCTTCAGTCATTAGTCGGCCCGCTCGCTCCGAGTGTAGCACTCGACATCAGCAATCCTAACTTTGGACATGTCACACGCGTTAGCATCTGCCCCGGGTGCGTTAGAGGAAGGGTGACCGCATTTTCTAAGAGCGCCGCAGGAAAGACCGATGTATCATTCGACATCTAGCCCGCGTACGTCACGTTCACCGTGCGAGGGATTATCGGGACCGAGGCTCGGACCTTCCGAGATTGGGTCACCCCACAAGTACACGAAATCCCATGGCAGATTGGCAAATGCGAACAAAGCGGCCGCTCCGAGAACCGGTGCGCGAGGAAGCGGGGCCGACGCTCAAAAACTACATCACGCCCGCCGGGTTGCAGCGGCTGAATGACGAGCATCGGTTCCTACTGAGTCGCGAGCGGCCCGCGGTGGTGGAGGTCGTAGCGTGGGCCGCCAGTAACGGGGACCGCAGTGAAAACGCCGACTATCTCTACGGCAAGCGACGGTTACGCCAGATCGATTCGCGGATTCGCTTTCTCACGAAACGCATTGCCGCGGCCGTGGTCGTCGATCCCGCTGCTCCCCGGCCGGGATCAGCCGCTACGCGCGTCTTCTTCGGCGCAACCGTGACCTACAAGGACGCCGCCGGCCTCGAACACGTCGTCTCGATCGTCGGCATCGACGAGGTGGACCTCGACCGCGGCTACTTCAGCTGGCGCTCGCCTCTCGCCAATGCGCTGATGAAGGCGAGCCCCGGCGACCGCGTAGACCTGCGCGCGCCAGCGAAGACGGAGCATCTCGAGATCATCGACGTCGAGTACGCGCCGATTCCGATGGATCCTTTCCGCGAACCGCTAGGAGCTCAGTCGACGCCCAAGGTCGAAGGCTCCTAGACCAAGCCTCCCGACTCTGAGCGTTCCCCGATCTTTGTCGTTCTTGCACATTGTGTCGTCCGGAGCTGGATAGCGAAACGCTTACAATAACTGCGATAGAGAGATGATTGTTAACCACCACGGCCCCCACGGAATCGGAAACAGCACAATGAGCACCCACACCCACCACGGCCACTTTGGAAGCCATCCAGGTAACTTCTGATCGGTGGTCGTCACGTTGGTTGTTTCTGAATATCAGTCGCCCGACTCAGCGCCGGGATTTGACCGCAACCGTATACTGGACGAGCCAAGCCCTAAGGAACGGGTTTTCTAAAATCTGGAATTGGGGCTTGCGGCCACTTTCCGAAAATCCGACTTATCAGGACTTGGGAGCGAATGGCAATCACGCGGAAGGTGGTTGCGGAAACAGCGCGACACGCACTATGGTCAATTCGGAATTGGAGACAGGCAGGAGTCAGGATGGCGAACTACTTGGCTACGATCGAACTGCATCTCGCTGGTCCGGAGGACTATGGCCGGCTTCACGTCAGCATGCATCAGAGGGGCTACCTGCGAACGATCACCGGGGAGGACGGCGTGGTTTATCAGCTCCCACGCGGCAGTTACTTCGTAACCGGCTCCAGCGCAAGTCTGGAAGTGGCGCTGCGCGCGGCAGTGAGCGCGGCGAACGAGACAGGGAAGCAATCCGCGGTCATGGTTACGGATTGGCATTCCGTTAGATGGAGCGGGCTGGCAGGAGGCTAACCAAGTGGTTGTGAAACACGCTTTTCGGAAGAGACTTTCAGGTCGGCGT
>JBAUTF010000174.1:0-6886 GCA_049582065.1 Candidatus Dormiibacterota bacterium
GGCGCGATGGGGAACTTGTTGGTGTTGTAAAGGAGCGTGTTGGGGCCCCACTGCAGCGAGATGCCGTAGTGGATCCCGTTGATCGTGTTGAACGGGGGCGACTTGAACTTGTCCTGGAAGTTGACCCAGTCGGGGATCAACGCCGTGTTCATGGGCTTGACGTTGCCGCCGTAGATGAGCCGAAGGTCCGCGTCACCCGAGGCCGAGACCATGTCCCACTGCCCGCCGCCGCCGTTGGCCATCAGGCTCACCATCTCGTCTGACGAGCCGGCGTCCTTCTCGTTGATCTTGCAGCCTGTCTGCGCTGTGAACGGGCCGGCCCACGAGGCGTCCACGTAGCCACCCCATGCGATCAGGTTGAGCTGGCCCTCGCCGGGGCCGATCGAAGTCTGAGGCTTCATGTTCGCGGTCGGCGGTGGCGCTTGTGTGGAACCCGTGGTTGCGGCGCTTGAACCGCACGCGGTGATGGCCACGACGGCTGACGCGCCGAGGCACGCCAGTCGCCAAAAGCTCTTCCGCCCTTCTGCTGAACTCATCGTCTTCCTACCTCTCCTTGCTCTCGAGCACGAACGTGTGGTCTTTGGCCCAGGCCAGCCTCACGGTCCGGCCCTGGAGATTCTGCGCGTCGCCGGGGGCGTCCATATTCTGGCGCACGGCGACCAGCTGCTCGCCCCGGTCCAAACGGACGACGTACCGGGTCGACATCCCGACATAGACGACCTCCTCCACGGTTCCCGGTTCAACCGTCATGTCCGGGTCGGCCCGCTCGCCCTCGGCAAGGATTCGGATCTTCTCGGGGCGCACCACGAAGCGCACCCCGTTGCGTGAGAGCACGTTCGAGATCCCGATGAAGCCGGCGACGAACTCGGTGGCGGGGCGCTCGTACACGTCGACCGGCGAGCCGATCTGCTCGATCCGGCCGTTCGACATGACGGCCATGCGGTCGCTCATGGTGAGCGCCTCCTCCTGGTCGTGGGTCACGTAGATGAATGTGATGCCGACCTCTTTCTGGATCTGCTTGAGCTCGATCTGCATCTCCTGTCGCAGCTTGAGGTCGAGAGCGCCCAGAGGCTCATCGAGCAGCAGCACCTCGGGCTCGTTGATCACCGCCCTGGCCAGCGCGACGCGCTGCCGCTGGCCGCCGGAGAGCTGGTTGGGCTTGCGGTTCTCGAGCCCGGACAGCCGCACCATCTGCAGCGCGCGCTCGACCCGCTTCTTGCGGTCGGCGCCGGGCACCCGTTTGATGCGCAGGCCGTAGCCGATGTTCTCTCCGACCGACATGTGCGGGAACAACGCGTAGTCCTGGAACACAGTGTTGGTGTCGCGCATGTGCGGGGGCAGGTAGGTGACGTCTCGGCCGCCGAGCTCGATCCTTCCCGAGTCGGGCCTCTCGAACCCGGCGATCATGCGCAACAGGGTGGTCTTGCCCGAGCCGGAAGGGCCGAGGAGCGTGAAGAACTCACCCTCGACGATCGTGAGGTCGACACCGGCGACGGCGACCACCTGGCCGTAATTCTTCCGGACGCCCAGCAGCCTGAGCGCCGGCTTGCTTTCCGCTGCCGGGCGGGCCATTCAGTCGAGGGACGCCATCACATGCTTGATCTGCGTGTATTCCTCGAGCGAATAGATCGACATGTCCTTGCCGTAGCCGCTCTGCTTGTAACCGCCGTGAGGCATCTCGTTGACGAGCGGGATGTGCGTGTTGATCCAGACGGTGCCGAACTGCAGCCGGCGCGCCATGCGCAGCGCTCGGCCGACGTCGCGTGTCCAGACCGAGGCGGCCAGGCCGTAGTCGACGCCGTTCGCCCACTGCAGCGCCTGGTCCTCATCGCTGAAACGCTGCACAGTGACGACCGGGCCGAAGACCTCGCGCTTCACGATCTCGGCGTCAGGACCTGAGGGAACGACGACGGTGGGCTCGTACCACGAACCCGCCTTCTTGATACGGGCGCCGCCCGTGAGCACCTGGCCGCCCGCCTTCCGCGCGCGGTCGACGAAGCCGGACACGCGCTCGGCCTGCTCCTCGGACACCAGCGGGCCCATCTCCGTGCCGTCCGCCATCGGGTCTCCCACCTTGAGTCCGCTGACGGCCGGCACGAGGTCGGCCATCAGGTTGTCGTAGATCTTCGGCCCGGCGATGACGCGCGTCGCGGCCGTGCAGTCCTGGCCCGCGTTGAAGAAGCCGCCGATCTTGATCCACTCGACGACCTTCTCGAGGTCGGCGTCGTCGAACACGACCACCGGCGCTTTGCCGCCAAGCTCGAGGTGGACGCGCTTGAGCGTCGCGGCCGCCGCGCGCGCGACCTCTTTGCCGGTCGCCACGTCGCCGGTCAGCGATACCATCGCCACGCCAGGGTGGCGGACGATGCCGGCGCCAACGGGCTCGCCGTCGCCCGTGATGACGTTGAGCACGCCGGGCGGCAGGATGTCGGCGGCGAGCTCGGCGAACCGTAGCGCGGTCAGCGGGGTCCACTCGGAAGGCTTCAGCACGACCGTGTTGCCGGCTGCCAGCGCCGGCGCCATCTTCCAGGCGGCCATCATCAGCGGATAGTTCCAGGGCGCGATCGAGCCGACCACGCCCAGTGACTCGCGCCGCAGGATGCTCGTGAAACCGGGCATGTACTCGCCCGCGGCCCGACCCTCGAGCAGGCGCGCCGCGCCGGCGAAGAAGCGGAAGCAGTCGGCGATGGGCGGGATCTCCTCTGACTTGGTCGTGGCCAGCGGCTTGCCGACGTTCTCCGACTCGGTACGGGCCAGCTCGTCGCCGTTGGCCTCGATCACCTCGGCGAGCTTGATCAAGCGCTCGCTGCGGTCGCGCGGCGTGCTGTCGAACCAGACCTCGTCGTACGCCTTGCGCGCCGCGGCGACCGCTCGGTCGACATCGTGCTCCGTGCCCTTGGCGACGTGGGCGATCACCTTGCCGGTGGCGGGGTTGATGATCTCCTGCTCGGCCCCCTCGCCGGGTGTCCACTTGCCGTCGATGAACATCTCATGGCGTCGCAGCGTCGTGCTCATGGCTCCCTCCTTGCCCTCACTGTGTTTACCCGGCCGCGACCTCTCCAATCGCCGCGCCGAGAATATCCAGCCCTTCGTCGAGTTGTTCATCCGGGATGGTCAGCGGCATCAGCGTGCGGATCACGTTGTGATGCAGACCGGCCCGCAGGATGATGAGGCCTTTCTCGCGAGCGGCGACCAGCACCTTCGCCGTCTCCTTGTCCGCCGGCGTTTTGGCGACGCGATCACGCACCAGCTCCATCCCGGCCATCGCGCCCATGACGCGAACATCGCCGATCAGTTCGTGCTCCGCGGCCCAGCTCTGCATGCGCTCCTCGAGGATGGAACCGATTCGCGCCGCGCGTTCGGGCAGCTTTTCATCACGCATCACGTCCATCACCGCGAGGCCCGCCGCGCACGCGACCGGGTTGCCGCCGTACGTGCCGCCCAGCCCGCCGGGGTCGGGTGCGTCCATCACCTCGGCCCGGCCGACTACACCCGAGAGGGGGAAGCCGGCGGCCAGGCTCTTGGCGACCGTGACCAGGTCAGGCTTGACGCCCGAGTGCTCGATCGCGAAGAACTTGCCCGTGCGGCCGAAGCCGGTCTGAATCTCGTCGACGATCAACAGGATCCCGTGGCGGTCGCAGATCTCGCGCAGACTCCTCAAGAATTCCGCCGGAGCCGGCACGAACCCGCCCTCGCCGAGCACGGGCTCGATGATCACCGCCGCGACGCGATCGGCGGAGACCTCGGAGTCGAAGATGCCCTGCAGCGACTCCAGCGCGCGCTCGGTGTCCCAGCCGCGGTACTCGTATGGGAAGGGGGCCTGGTAGATCTCGCCCGCGTAAGGCCCGAAGTTCTGCTTGTACGGGCTGACCGAGCCGGTGAGGCTCAGGGCCAGGAGGGTGCGGCCGTGAAAGCTGCCGCGGAAGCTGATCACGGCCGAGCGGCGGGTGTGGGCCCGGGCGATCTTGACGGCGTTCTCCACCGCCTCCGCGCCGGTGCTGAAGAAGATGGCCTTCTTGGGCCCGTCCAGCGGCGCGACCTCGCACAGTCTCTCGGCCAGGCGCAGGTACGACTCGTACATGACCACCTGGAACGAGGTATGGGTGGCGCGTTCGAGCTGGGCACGCACCGCCTCCATCACCCGGGGGTGGCCGTGGCCCACGTTCATCACGCCGATGCCGCCCGCGAAGTCGACGTAGCGGCGCCCGTTGACGTCCCAGAGCTCCGCCCCGCTGGCCCGGTCCACCACGAGCGGATGGGCTGTGGTGATACCGCGGGGGACGTAGCGCGCCCTGAGCTCGGCCAGCTCGGTGTCGGTGGAGCGGTTCTTCGCTGACAATGCCGCCCCATTCAAGCAGATACCATCCGCGACTGTGGACGCCGTCGACGCCGCAGTGGACAGGTTGTGGCCGGGACGGCGCGCCACGGTGGTCGCGCTCGACGGCGGGATCACCAACCGCAACTTCAAGGTCACAGTCGACGGGTCCGCCTACGTGTTGCGGATGGGGGGCGTCAGGACCGAGCTCCTCGGGATCGACCGCGCCGTCGAGCACGCGGCGAGCCTGCGCGCCGAGGAGATCGGGATCGGGCCGGCGGTGGTCGCATTCGTCCAGTCGGAGGGCTGGCTGGTGACGCGGTTCATCGACGGCCGGAGAATCCCTCCGGGCGAGATGCGCGAGCCCAAAGAGCTGAGTAGGGTGGCCGCGGCGCTGCGCAAGATCCACTCGGCGCCCGCCATCCCTGGGCGCTTCGACGCGCATGCGGTCGTCGACGACTACAGGGCCAAGGCCGAGAGCTTCGGGGCCAGGATCCCGGCCGAGTTCGAGGCGGCGCGGAAGGTATCGGAGCGAATTCGCTCGGCCCGCGGCCCCCAACCAATGGTCCCTTGCCATAACGACCTGCTCAACGCGAACTTCCTCGATGACGGCGAGGTCCGGATCGTGGACTGGGAGTACGCGGGGATGGGCGACCGCTTCTTCGACCTGGCGAACCTTTCCGTGAACCACGAGTTCTCCGTGGCGGACGACCAGAGCCTCCTGTCGGAGTACTTCGGCGCCCAGCGCGAGCGCGAACTCGCCTCGTTGAGGCTGATGCGGTTCATGTCCGATTTCCGCGAGGCGATGTGGGGGGTGCTGCAGAGCGGGATCTCGGAGCTGGATTTCGACTTCGCCGGCTACGCCGCACAGCATTTCGAGAGGATGGAACGGACGGCGTCAGAACCCGATTTCGGTGAATACCTGCGAGCGGCAAGAGAGCCCTGATTTCTGTCTTCCCCATTTATGGGGAAGTACCCGGCGAAGCCGGGGGATGGGGAGTCGCAATTTCAGATGCCTCGCCCCATCCGGCACTGCGGGCCACCTTCCCCACTCGGTGGGGCAGTAGGTTTGACTAAGACCGGATGCTTGAGCCGGTCGGGTCGTACAGGGGTTCTTTCGCGACCCGGCCCGCAACCCAGGTGCCGAAGATGTCGACCTCGACCGGCTCACCGATCGCCGTGGCTGCGGGCACGAATGCGTAAGCGATCGATGCGCCAATGGTGTAACCGTAGCCGCCGCTGGTCACCCGCCCGACGATCTGATCGTTGATCCGCACGGGCTCTGAGCCCAGAGCGACCGCCCGCGGGTCTTCGAGCACCAGGCAGGCGAGCCTGGTCTCGGCCGGCTTCTTGTCGAGGGCGATGAGTGCTGAGCGCCCGATGAAGTCGCCCTTGTCGAGCTTGACGCAGAAACCGAGACCCGATTGGTACGGGTCGGACTCGGGCCCGATGTCGGCGCCCCACACGCGGTAGCCCTTCTCGAGCCGAAGCGAGTCCACGGCCTTGTAGCCCCCGGCGACGAGGCCCTTGTCGTGGCCCGCCTCCCAGATCGCGTCCCACAGACGAAGGCCGAACTCTGAGGGGCAGTAGAGCTCCCAGCCCAGCTCGCCGACGTACGTGACGCGCAGGGCGAGACAGGGCACTGATCCAACCGCCAGCTGGCGCGCGGTCATGAAGGGGAACGCAGCGTTGCTGATGTCGGTCGTCGTGAGACCCTCGAGGATGGCTCGTGAGCGAGGGCCCCACAGGCCCACGCATGCGTAGGCCGAGGTGACGTCTTCGACGAATACCGATCCGTCCTCGGGGGCGTGGTCGCGGACCCAGGCCAGGTCATGCTGGCCGAAGGCCGTTCCGGTGATGATCCGGAAGCGGTCCTCGGCGAGGCGGGTGACCGTGAAGTCGCATTCGATGCCCCCGCCCTCGTTGAGCATCTGCGTATAGGTCAGGGCGCCGACGGCTCGGGCCACTCGGTTGTCGGTGAGGGTCTCGAGGAACTCGGCGGCGCGCCGGCCGCGGACCTCGATCTTCGCGAACGAGGTGAAGTCGAACACGGCCGCCGCCTGACGGCACGCCTGGTGCTCGACGCCGATGGCGGGAGACCACAATCGGCCCGCCCACCCGCGGGGACGGAGCGTCTGTTCACCGCGCGTCCCGTTGGGCTCGAACCAGTTGGCGCGCTCCCAGCCCGACTTCTCGCCGAACGCCGCGCCAAGATCGGACAGGCTCGCGTAGATGGGCGAAAGGCGAAGTGGGCGGCCCGCCGATCGCTCGTGGCCGGGATACTTGACGTCGTAGTAGGTCGAGTAGACCTCGCGCGTGCGCTCGAGCGTGTAGTCGCGGCTCGTGTACTGGCGCCCGAACCGCCTCGAGTCCATCTCCCACGTGTCGAGGCTCGGCCTCCCGTCGACGATCCACTCGGCGATGAGCCGTCCCATCCCGCCCGCCCCGGCGAGGCCGTGGGCGCAGAACCCGGCCGCGACCCAAAAGCCCTGGACCTCGCTCGGCCCGACGATGAACTCGCCGTCGGGTGTGAAAGCCTCAGGCCCGTTGACCAGGCGCACGACCTCGGCG
>JBAUTF010000175.1:0-2683 GCA_049582065.1 Candidatus Dormiibacterota bacterium
CGGGCGTGGTCAGCTACGCGGTCTGGCACAAGGGGTTCGTCGGCGAGTACTACCGCTGCGCCGACTGCGGCGAGCTGCACAGCCAGTTCGACGAGGATGCGAGCAACGAGCTCCGGCTCGACGACCTGGAGCCCCCAGAAGAGCGGTAGTCAGATAGGTCACTTCCCCACTTGTGGGGAAGGTGGCGCAAAGCGCCGGATGGGGAGGATCGAGCTCAGACCACCGTCAGCGTGAAGTTCTTCCCCTCCCAACCCGACACGTAGTGCGCCGTCCACGAGAAGTCCGTCCCCGGCGACAGCTTGTTGCAGGGGACCTCGGCGATCCAAACGCCTAACGTCGTGTCCGTCGCCTCGACCTCGGTGAACGTCTTCCACTCGTCGAAGGTGTAGTGCACCGCGCCAGGGCGCGGCAGCTGCACGCGAAGCCGGCGTCCCGCGGCGATCCGTGTGATCTGGTGGTGGTGCGACCAGATGAACGCGGGCTCTGAAGGTGGCACCTCGGTGTAGCGGCGGCGGGCCGGCAGCACGATGTCCGGGAAACCGGCGAGCGCGACCGTGGTCAGCAGCTCGAGGTACTCGGCGTGCGCCCAGCCGAGCGGGCTCGCCGACCCGTTGGGCCGCCCCCGCTGCAGGCCGCGGCTCGGGATGTCGGCCGAGTCCCAGAGCTGTTCGGGGAGCATGAGGCTCTCACCGGCGAACCCTTCCAGCGTGCGAACCATCTCGGCGGCCGGAAGGCCCATCGAGAAGAAATGCCGCGCCCGCTCGCCCGTCAGCACCGGCCATGCGCGCCCCAACCCGGTCCCGTCCCATGGCGAGCCGTCTTCGTGCTCGCCGTACTGGTCACCGACGTAGCGATGCCAGCTCGGTCCCGCGGGAAAGCTCACCTTGAGGGCTCCGTCGACCGCCTGCAAGCTGCGCATGATGCGGTCGTCCTTGGGGCGGCGCAGGCCATAACGAACAAGCTCGAGGAACTCCGGCGCGATTGCCTCGGCCAAGGGACGCTGGTCGGGATCGCTCGCGAGGCGGACGTAGTTGCCATCGGCTGTGGTGCACCACGTCTCCACGCGGTCGTTCCAGTAATCGGCGACCGCTCGCAGGTGGCTGGCGGCCACGTGCTCTCCCGCGTCGCCCGCGAACTCTGCGGCGACGATGAGCGCCGCGATGCACGCGGCGAGCGTCGAGGGTGACAGGCCTCCGCGGTCCTCCCACCGGTCGAGTCGGGTCATCGGCCCTTCGCGGATCAGGAACTGGGCCGCCGGACGAACCATGACCGGGAAGGGATCGTGGTCGAGCGAGCCCGCGACGCCGAGTCGCCACGCGAGAAGGATCGGGAGCGCCACCTGGTCGAGCTCGGTCGACATCCAGTGCGGCGTGCCGTCTAGCTTCCAGTTCTGATACCAGCCCCCGTCCGGCCGCTGGTGGGCCTCGAGATGTCGGAACGCGCGCAGGGCAGCAGGCGCATCGCCCGCGTCGAGAAGGGCGGTCGCGATGCGGCACAGGTCGCGCGGCCACACGAGGTGGTAGACATGGTTGCCATCGTGGTTGCTTTCGCCCCAAGGCGCCGCGGGCGCGGCGACGAAGGCGCCCGCATACGACTTGTCCTCGAGCGACCTGAGGACCGACATGGAGGCGTGCGCCAGCATGCCCTCGTCGCCGCTGACTTTGGCGAACGCCGGGGGCATGTCGAGATGCGGGCGCCAGGCACGTTCGAACGCCTGGCGGACGCTGCCGGCGCCTTTCTCGAGAGTCTGGCGCGCGACCTCCTCCGCGTCGGCTCGCGAATGCGCGAAGCCGACGGCGATCTGAAATGCTCCGGCGCGGATCCCGATCTCCGCCCCGACGGCGACGTTGCCCGGGCCCGCGCTGTCGTAAGGGCTGGTGAGATAGCCGTCACCGTCGTTCAGGTCGATCTGCAGGTCGGAGCTCTGGAAGTAGCCGACCGTGCAGCGACTGAACGGGCCGACGATGCAGATCCAAACGTCCTGCTGGCGCATGAGTAGCGCCGGCGGGTGGGTGTCGATGACACTGCCGAAGTTGCCTTCCGTCCCGGGCTGCCAGTGTGCAGAGGCCTGCATGTAAAGGCGCACGTCGGGAAGCTCCGGGCTGAAATTGGCGGCGATGAGGAGGGCGTTCTCGTCCGGGTCGGAGAAGATCTCCTTGGTCAGGCGGTACTCGTGGTGGGTGGTGTCGACGGTGAACGCGGGTACACCAGGGCTGAGCCAGGTGATGCTGTGCTGCCCGTCACGGCTGTCGTCGACCGGCGGAGCGCCGCCGGCCGATGCGAAAAACCGAAGCTCGTGCAGCGCTACACGGTCGAGAAAGGGAAAGAAGACCTCACTCAGCGCGCCGTCCGCGAGCGTGTACCAGAGCTTGCTCCTGGTGGTCGGCGCGGTGCCGAACGCCATCTTGCGTCCGGGACCCCACATCGGTGGCGCGCCCGGCCCTCCTGGTGCTTCCATCGGCGGTTAAGTATGGTGAGGAGCCGCGTCAGAATAGAATCGAACGACGCCTGGACTCCTTGGGGAGGTGGCTGAGTGGCCGAAAGCACCCGCCTGCTAAGCGGGTAGGGGGTGTAAAGCTCCCTCGAGGGTTCGAATCCCTCCCTTCCCGCCATTTGTCCTCTCTCAGGACATAGTTCCCGCCTGTTGCACGACATTGTGCGCTGGCCAACGGCCACTGAGCGG
>JBAUTF010000176.1:0-4472 GCA_049582065.1 Candidatus Dormiibacterota bacterium
ACGCTCGCCACCGCCGACGCGAAGCTGGCGCAGGACAAGGCGGGACCGACCGCGCAGAGCCTTTCGTCCGCGCAGAACTCGGTCAACGCCGCCCAGGTCTCGGTCAACAACGCGCAGACCAGCCTGAACGACACCGAAGCGATCAACGCGCAGGCGGTGGCCGCGGCCCAGGCGGCGGCGCAGCCTACGATCACCCCGGCGCAGGCTTTGGTCACCGCGGACCAGGCGGCGATCAGCGCCGACAACGTCACGCTGGCCACCGACAAAGCCACCGTGATCACGGATTGCCCGGGCCCCAGTTGCGCGGCCGCCCAGCTCGCTGTGACCACTGACCAGACCAACTTGGCGAGCGCGCAGACCAAGCTCGCGACCGACCAGGCAAGCCTGGCGCTGGCGCAGGCTCCAGTGAACGCGGCCACGGTCAAGGCGCAGCAGAGCAACGACCAGGCGGCGGCGCAGCTGGCGACGGCCCGCCAGCAGCTGTCCAGCGCGCAGAGCTCGCTTTCCGCCCTTTACGCCGCCGCCTCCCCGCAGACCCTCCAGATCGACACGGCCCAGATCGAGATCGACCAGGTCAACGTGAACACCCTTCAGCACGAGCTCGATGGCGCAACCCTGACCGCGCCCATCGCGGGCATCGTCTCCCAGGTCAACATCGCGGCGGGCCAGGCGGTGTCCGGCGGCGGCACGAGCTCGACGACTTCGAACGCGATCGTCGTCTACACCCCCGGCGCGTACGAGATGACCGGCACCGTCAGCGACTCCCAGGTCAACCTGGTCGCGATCGGCCAGACCGTGCAGGTCACCCCGGCCGGGTCCACCCAGGCGGTGCTCGGCAAGATCACCGCCATCTCGCCCGCGGCGACGATCTCCTCCGGCGTGGCGACCTTTGGCGTGACCGCCCAGCTGACGGACACCAGCAACTCCATCAAACCCGGCATCTCGGCCACCGCCAGCATCGTCGTCAACCAGGTCGTGCACGTGCTCACCGTGCCGACCAGCGCGGTGCACACGAGCGCCGCGGGGAGCACCGTGACGGTGCTGACCAACGGCGCGCCGCACTCGGTCGCGGTGACGACCGGAGCTTCCGATCCCACCCGCACCGAGATCACCTCCGGGCTGCAGCTGAACCAGGTTGTGGTCATCGCCGTGATCACGAGCTCGGTGCCCAGCAGCGGCGCGGGCACGGCCCTGGGCGCCGGCGGACGCACCGGCGGCGGCGGAGGCTTCCGCGGAGGCGCCGCGGGTGGTTAACCTCCCGGCGGAAGAGCTGATCCGCCTCGAATCGGTCACCAAGCTCTACGGTTCGGGCGATGCCGAAGTCGCAGCGCTGAGCGACTTCTCGATGAGCGTGAAAACGGGCGAGCTGCTCGCTGTGATGGGGCCGTCGGGATCCGGTAAGTCGACGTTGATGAACATCCTGGGCTGCCTCGACACGCCGACGTCGGGCAGCTACTGGTTCGCCGGCGAGGACGTGAGCCGGCTCAACGAGACAGAGCTCGCCCACGTCCGCAACCGCCGCATCGGCTTCGTCTTCCAGCAGTTCCAGCTCCTGCCGAAGCTCTCGGCGTGGCGGAACGTCGAGCTCCCTCTCCTTTACAGGAACACGCGCGACCGGCGCGACCTTGCCCTGCAGGCGCTCGACCAGGTCGGCCTCAGCAACCGGATCAACCACCGGCCGTCGCAGCTCTCCGGCGGACAGCAGCAGAGGGTCGCGATCGCCCGCGCGTTGGTGACCAACCCAGACCTCATCCTGGCGGACGAGCCGACCGGCAACCTCGACACGGCCGCGAGCAAGGACGTGCTGGCCGTGCTACGAGAGCTGAATGAGCAAGGACGAACGATCATCATCATCACCCACGACCCGGAGGTCGCACCGGTGGCGCGCCGCACAGTGCATCTGCGCGACGGGCGGATGGTCCAGGAGGTGGCGGCATGAGCCTCCTTCAGACCATCGAGACCGGTCTCCGGAGCCTTTTGGGCCACCGCCTGCGGTCCGTGCTGACCACGCTCGGAATCCTTTTCGGCGTCGCCGCCGTGATCTCCACCGTCGGCATCGGCCAGGCGTCGTCCGACAGCGTCACGGCGCGCATCTCATCGCTCGGCACCAACCTGCTGACCATCTCGCCCGGCAGCACGGTATCCGCGGGCGTCTTCGGAGGCGGCGGCAGCGCCAACACCCTGACCATGGCCGACGTGAGCGGGCTGGCCGACCACCAGTACGCGCCCGACATCCAGGCGGTCGCTCCCGTCGTACAGGGCCGAGAGTCGATCATCGACGCGTCGAACAACTGGAGCACGACGGTTTCTGGCAGCACACCGGACTGGCTTGTCGCCAACGCGCGCACGATGGGGAGCGGGATCTTCGTCAGCGCGTCAGACGTGAGCAAGCGCGCCCAGGTCATCGTGCTCGGCGCCACCACCGCCTCCAACCTGGGGGCCTCGATCGGCGACCTGGTCACGGTGAGAGGGATCCCGTTCCAGGTCATCGGCATCCTGGCTTCGACCGGCAGCCAGGGCTTCGGCAATCAGGACGACCTCGCCGTCGTGCCCATCACGACCGCCCAGGACGAGCTGGTCGGCGGCGCGGGCTCGGTGCAGCGCATCCTGCTCAGCGCCACCAGCAGCTCGACGATCGGCTCGGCCTACCTCGAGGCCGACCAGCTCCTCTTGCAGACGCACCACATCACGAATTCGTCTCAGGCCGACTTCTCGATCACCTCTCAGACGCAGGTGTTGAGCACCGCGCAGGCGGTGACCCAGACGCTGACCATCCTGCTCGCCAGCGTGGCGGCGATATCGCTGCTGGTCGGTGGGATCGGCGTCATGAACATCATGCTGGTGTCGGTCACGGAGCGCACCAGCGAGATCGGCCTGCGCAAGGCCCTCGGCGCGACCCCCGGCGATCTCTTCCGCCAGTTCGTGATCGAGGCCGGCGCCCTCACAGCGGTCGGCGGGCTGCTCGGAGTCGGCACCGGTTTGGCGGCGGGCTACATCGTTCCACGCACCGCCAACATCGCGGTCACGATCACGCCCTTTCCGGTCCTGGTGGCCGTCGGAGTGGCGGTCGCGGTCGGCCTCGTGTTCGGAGTCTACCCGGCGCTGAGAGCGGCTCGGCTCGCGCCGATCGAAGCGCTGCGAGCTCAATGAAAACCTGTCTCAGGAGGGACCCATGAAACGTTCGAACCTGCTGGTGGTCATCGGGGCCGCCATCGTCGCGGCCGCGTGCGGAAGCGCAGCCAGCGCATCCAACCCCGCCACGGCCTCACCAAGCCCAGGCGCCGGCGCAGCTGCGTTTCGCAACGGCGCGTCGGGCCAGCTCGTGCAGATCAACGGCCAGACGTTGATCATCACCGGCCCGAACGGCGACACCACGGTCAGCTATTCCGCCAGCACGCCCATCACCAAGACATCGACCGCGGCTCTCGCCGACATCGCGGCCGGCACCTGCATCGTCGCAACCGGGCAGAAGGATGCCAGCGGGGCGGTCACCGCGACCACCGTGCGACTCGCGCCCAAGACGGCCGCAGGCTGCGCCGCAAGCTTCGGACCGGCGCCAGGAGCCGGCGCAACGCCGCGTCCCAGCGCTTCACCCAGGCCAACCCCGAGCGGACTGGCCAACAGGACCATCGTCAGCGGTGAGGTCACCGCGGCCAGCGGCACGTCGGTCACCATCCTCACGACGGCGAGCGGCAGCCAGACCATCACCGTCCCGTCGACCGCGGCTGTGACCCGAAGCTACTCGATCACCGCGGCCGGTCTGCAGACCGGCGAGTGCCTGCGGGCGCTCGGGCCGAAGGACGCCTCCGGGACCGTCCAGGCGACAGCGCTCACGATCACCCCGGCAGGCCCGTCCGGAACATGCACGAGCGGATTCGGCGGCGGTGGGCGTGGCGGATTCGGCGGCGGTGGTGGATTCGGCGGCGGTGGCGCACCCGCGGGAGGCTAGCCGGCCGATCAGACCGCGGAGGCCTCACAGAGGACGTCGAAACCCGACGTCCTCTTGGCTTTGAGCTTGCGGTCGACGGCGTAAGCCTCGTAGCCGTCAGTCCGCTCGATGAAAGCAAGGCCGCCGTCCTTTCCCATCGCGAACGCCGCCGTCGCATAGACGTCGGCCTGGAGGATGTCGGGCCCGGCCACGGTGAAGCTCAAGAGCTCGCTCGCCGCCCGGCCCGTATGGGGATCGACGATGTGGTCGCCCTTCTCGTATGTGCCGGACGTGGCGACGGCCAGTCCGCTCGCGAGGACCACGCGCAAGACCTTGTCTTTCTGGACCGGGTGCCTGATCCCGACCCGCCACGGCTCGCCGCGTTCGCTCAGCCCGCGGGTCTGCACGTCACCGCCTGCGTCGACGAAGAAGTTCTCGCAGCCGTGGCGGTCGAGGATCGAGCAGCCGCGGTCGATCGCCCAGCCTTTGACCAGACCGGAGGGGTCGAGCCTGCCGCCGAGCCAGGCCGAGAAATAGCCGTCGG
>JBAUTF010000177.1:0-33291 GCA_049582065.1 Candidatus Dormiibacterota bacterium
GGAGCGCATGGGACGGCCAGTATAGGACCGGCCGATCGCTCGGGCCCCGCGCCAGCCTCAGGTCCCGGAAGGGCCTTCGCGCAGCGCACCGAGCGCCGCGTACAGGGTCATCGCGACAAAGTCGGCCGGCATGCCGTCGGACACCGCGTCCAGCGCTTCCCCGAGATAGCGGCGGACGTTGGAGACGGGGTCGATTTCGGCCAGCTCGAGGCAATCACGGATCGCCTCGGCGATCTCGGTGGGCGTGATCTCCTCGTCACCGGCCCCGTCCGAGACCGAGTTGATCAGCGCGATGGCGCGCCGGATCCGCTCAGCGCCGGCGCGGCCGGGCATCCCTGGTGTACCGGCGCGGCTACCCGGCCGCCGGTTTGCGGGGGCCGACGACCACACGGCGCTCGGGCTCATCGCCGATGCTCCCGCTGGTCACGTCCGGGTCGCCTTCGAGCGCAAGATGGATGGCGCGTCGCTCGAACGGCTGCATCGCGTCGAGAGTGATCGCGTCGCCGGTCATCTTCACCTGGCGCGCCGCCCGCAGGGCGATCTCGCGCACCGTATGCTCGCGCCTCTGCCGGTAGCGCTCGACGTCGACGATGATCCGCTCCCCTTCATCGAGGTGCCGGCCGACCATCACGTTGGTCACCGACTGAAGCGCCCGCAAAGTCTCGCCCCGCCAGCCAATCAGGGCGCCGAGGTCGCGCCCGCTGATGTCGAGGGTGATCGGCTCAGCGCCAGGGCGAACAGAAACCTGGGCCCTGACGCCCATGTGCTTCAGGAGCCCTTCTACGAGCGTGCGCGCCAGCTCAGCCTTGCCGTTGGGCGCCGCGCCCGCGGCGAGCTCGGCCGTCGGGTCCATCACGCTCACTTCGACGACGGTCTCCTCGGCGGTCTCGCTCAGGACCTTGACGTCCACGTTCCTACGGCTCTCTTTCAGCTCTATCAACGCCGCGTCGACGGCCTCGTCAAGCGTGCGGCCCCGCCCTTCTGCTGATTTCATCAGCGCTCACTCCTTGCCCTCATTTCTTGGGCTTCTTCGGTCGGGAGCCATTCGTTGGCCCGCTCTTGGGGCCGCCGGCGGGTCCTTTCTTCGGCGGCGGTGACGGCGCACCCCCGGCCCCGGCCCTGAACCTTGCCGGCAATATGTTCCCCCACCCGACCACGAAGCTCTGCTGAATGATACTGACGCAGTTCCCGATGAACCAGTAGAGGCCCAGCCCGGCGGGGACGTTGAGGGCGAAGTAGCCGATCATCAAGGGCGACAACCAGACCATGGTCCGCTGCATCTGCTGGGTCTGCGCCTCCTGGTCGGTGGGGTTGACCGGGGGCGGCATCTGCAGCATCCGCGACTGCACCAGGGTCGTCAGCGCAGCGAGCAGCGGGAACACCACGTACGCCAGCGCCGGGATCGGCAGCCCGGCGAACAGCAGGTGGTGGTTGGGGTTGTCGTTGAGGTTGGGCACGAATAGAAAGTGCGTCGGAGTGTTCGTATGGGCGCGCGCGAACCCCGTGAACACGTAGTAGAGCGCCATCAGGATCGGCATCTGAACGACCAGCGGCAGACATCCGACCAGGCCGCCCAGCGGGTTGACCCCGTGCTCCTGGTACAGCTTCATCATCTCCGCGTTCAGCTTCTGCGCGTCCTTCTTGTACTTCTTGCGCAGCTCGGCTACCTGCGGCGCAAGCTTTCTCTGCTCGGCCATCGAGCGTCTCTGCGTCACGAGCTGGAACTGCTGCAGCGGGGCCAATATCAGGCGGATCACGATCGTCAGGACGATGATCGCCACGCCATAAGCGCCGATCGTTTCGAGGATAGGGACGCCCTGGAAATGGACGTAGATGAAGGTGAGGAGCGACGAAAGAGGATTCTTCACCAGCAAAGTCCACAGGTCGACGACCGGCTTGAAAACGTCGAAGAACGAGCTGAGGTAGATGGTCAATCTCTCCTAGATGCGGCCGTGGTCAGGGAACAGGATCGTAGCCGCCCTTGGCAAACGGGTGACAGCGCGCGATCCGCGTGGCACCCATCCAGCCTCCCCGCAGCCAGCCGTAGCGCTCGATCGCCTCGTACGTGTAATGAGAGCACGACGGGTAGTAGCGGCACGAAGGCGGCAGGATCTTGGAGAACGACATCTGGTAACCGCGGATCAGAGCCAGGAACACCCTCGTCATGCGTTCAGCCTTGCCAGCCTGAGCGCAGCCTGTGAAGCCTCCGCTTTGAGTTCGGCGAACGACAACTTGAGCGCCGCCGGGCGTGCGATCAGGACCACGTCATATCGTATTCCCACCTCGCGCAGCGGCGAATCAGCCCCGAAGAGCTCGACCCGGGATACCTCCCGCAAGCGCCGGCGCGCCCGGTTGCGGTCGACCGAAGACCTGATTGCGCGGCTGACCGTGACCCCCACCCGGCCCGCCTCGGTTTCGCCCGGGACGGCAAAGCCGACCAGGGCACGACCGCTGTAAAACCGCTTGCCGTTCATCGCCGCCTGGAAGTCGCCCTGCCGGCGCAGCCGATAGCGCTTCTTCACGGCGCGAAGCGGCTTAGCTAGTCAGCCGCTGACGGCCCTTTCGGCGTCGGTTCTGCACCACGCGCACACCACCCCGTGCGCTCATGCGGCGAAGAAAGCCGTGCACGCGGCGGCGATACCTTTTCTTGGGTTGGAAGGTTCGTTTGATCGCGGTAGTGTACCCGAGGCTGCAGGCGACTAATTGGATACCGGTCATATAACTTCATCAGTCGCCCTTCATGCCTTGCGGTATCCACAGGCCGGTGTTACACTGCCCGGCCGGAAGCAGCCAAGCCAGGTGCACGGTTACGCCCTCAGTACGGATTGTGTAGCCGAGACCCACTAATAACTACAACCTACCAGCACTTTAACGTATAACACCGCTTCCATATTTCGGGATGGACCGGATAGGGGATTTCGGACAGGTCGGCACCGCCAGCCTGTGGAAATCCGCTCCGCTCTTTTCCACAGGTACTCAAGGAGGCGGGGCTCATGATTTCAGAGCTTCGGCGGGAGCCTGGGGTCGCGGGGGGCGCGGTTCAGCGCGTTACGGCGGCCGGCTCAGTGGGCGGATCCGAGACCGGATTTGACCCCAGGTTGTCCACAGCATTTGCAGAGCAGGGAAGGCTCGAATACCCAGGAGGGCATGGGCCGTCCACAGGTCTTTCGGCACGGAAAAGTAAGGAGGGGGTTGCGTGAACCAGGACCAGATCTGGTCTCAGGTGCAAGAGGAGCTGCGGTTCCAGCTGGCCAAGCGCACCTATGACATGTGGCTGAAGAACACTTCGGTCGTCTCGGCGGACGGCGGGACCTTCCGCATCGGCGTCCCGAGCAAGCTCGCCAAGGACTGGCTCGAAGACCGTTTCGCGGGGCTCATCCAGGAAACACTGAACGCCGTCACCGGCTCTGAGGTGGACATCGATTTCGTCATCTCGCCCAGCGGCCACCGGCCGCCGCTGTCGCCGTTCGACGGCAACGGGAGTGGAGACGACGGTTCGGAGAACGGCCACGACAACGGGGCTGAGGCGGTCGCCGACACGCCGGTCATCGCCCCGTCCGAGCTCAACGCGCGCTTCCGGTTCTCATCATTCGTCGTCGGCCACAACTCCCAGTTCGCACACGCGGCGGCGAAAGCTGTCGCCGAAGCGCCCGGCGACAGCTACAACCCGCTGTTCCTTTATGGAGGCGTGGGCCTTGGCAAAACCCACCTCATGCATGCCATCGGCCACGAGGTTCATGACCGATTCCCGCGCAAGCGCGTGGTCTACCTGACCTCGGAGCAGTTCACGAACGAGGTGATCAGCTCCATCGCGACTGCACGCATGGGAGAGTTCCGTCACAAGTACCGCACCGTCGACGTCCTGCTCATCGACGACGTGCAGTTCCTCGCCGGCAAGGACCGCACGAAAGAGGAGTTCTTCCACACCTTCAATGCTCTGCACGAGATCAACAAGCAGATCGTCATCTCGAGCGATCGCCCACCCAAGGAGATCCCCACGCTTGAGGATCGCCTTCGCTCACGTTTCGAGTGGGGCCTGATCGCCGACATCCAGCCCCCGGACTTCGAGACGAGGCTCGCCATCCTACACTCCAAGCTGGGCGCGAACAGCGGCCTCATCCCTGAAGAGGTGCTCAGCTTCATCGCTCACAAGGTGCAGCGGAACATCCGCGAGCTGGAAGGCGCGCTGACCCGCGTGCAGGCGTTCGCCGCCGTTCACCAGCGCCAGGTCGACGAGGAGGAGGCGGCCCGCCTGCTGGCCGACATCATCCCTGCCGGCACCCGCAAACCGATCAACGTCGAGCGCATCCAGTCCCTGGTCGCCGATTACTACAACGTCACGCTCGAGGACATGAAGGGAAAGCGGCGCGACAAGCACATCGTCTTCCCGCGCCAGGTCGCTATGTTCCTGGTGCGCGAGGAGACTCCTTCATCGCTGCCGGCGATCGGGAAGGCTTTCGGCGGTCGCGACCACACAACCGCGCTGCACTCCATCGAAAAGATCGCCAATGAGCTGAAAGAGGACGAGCGGCTGCGTTACGAGGTGCAGGCCATCCGCGAGAAACTGTACGTCCAGTGACAGGCCTTTCCACACTTTGTCCGGAAGGCCTATGGATGCGCGTGGGAAGATGCCACCGCGAGCCATCGCTCCCCAGCCAGTCAACATGGCGACGGGCAGACCGGCATGGTTGCCCAGACCTTATCCACGGAGCGGTCCGATCTGTAAATGATCTCGATATCCACAGTCCGCACAGCGCTTACTGTTATCGAGTACGGATAAGTTCAATCAAGAAAAACTCTTTTAACGGGGGACAAGTGTCTTGAATGCCAAAGTTCTCACAGCTCAGATGAAGGTCACCTGCAGGCCATCCGTTTTGGGCCAGGCTCTCCAGGTCGTGTCTCGCGCCATCTCCAGCAGGACCACCCTGCCCATCCTCAACAACATCCTCATCGAGACCACCGCCGACGGCCTCGCGCTGACCGCGACCAACCTGGAGATCGGCATCCGGAAGCTCGTCCCCGCAGAGGTCGCCTTGGAGGGCGCCACCACGGCGCCGGCCCGCCTACTCACGGATTTCGTGAGTACTCTGCCGGACCAGGACCTCGAGATGACCCTCGATGGTTCGACCCAGTCGCTGGCTCTTCGATGCGCGCGGTTCGACACCCACATCAAGTGCATCGAGTCGGAGGAGTTTCCACCCGGCCCGCGGCCGGACGAGGGAGACCGGCTCGAGGTTGCGCTGGACGACCTGGTCAGCGCGGTCGAGCAGACGCAGATGGCCGCTTCGACCGACGAGGCTCGGCCTGTGCTCACCGGAGTCCTCGTCCAGGTGGAGGGCGGCAACGTGACGCTGGCCGCCACCGACGGCCACCGGCTCGCGGTGCGCAAGCTCGCGGCCTCCGGGGCATCAAATCTCGAGGCCAGCCTCATCGTGCCCGCCCGCGCGCTCGCCGAGCTTTCGAGGGTGCTGAAGGGCGAGCCGGGCAAGGTCGAGATCATCATCTCGAAGGCCCGCAACCAGGTGTTCTTCCGGGCCGGCACGTCGGAGCTGACCTCCCGGCTTATCGACGGGAAGTATCCCAACTACGCACAGGTTATCCCCAACAAGAGCTCGACCAAGGTCCGGGTTTCGACCAGCGAGCTCACCCAGACCGTGCGCGCTGTTTCGCTCTTCGCGCGTGACAGCGCCAACGTCATCCGGATCAAGGCCCAAGCGGGCGCCCTCGTGCTGTCCGCCACGACCAACGAGGTCGGCGACAGCAAGGCCGAGATGGCCGCCGACGTGGACGGATCCGACATCCAGATCGCCTTCAATGCCCGCTACGTCCTGGATGCCCTGGGCGTCATCGGTGAAGACCAGGTCGAGCTGCTGTTCGACGGTCCGCTGAGCCCGGGCTTGCTGCGACCGCCGGGCAAGGAGCACTACATCTACGTGATCATGCCCGTGCGGGTGGCGATGTCCTAGATCCCCGCGACATCAAAGACTCGGCCGTGATTTCGTGGGGACCCGTCGAGCTGAGCGGCGCGTAGGTGCGACTACGGCGGCTCCAGCTCAGGAATCATCGCAACTACGCGCACCTGGATCTGGCGCCGGGACCGGGCGTCAACGTGTTCATCGGGACCAACGGTCAGGGCAAGACGAACCTGCTCGAGGCGGTGGCCATGCTCGCGCTGTCGTCCTCGCCGCGGGCCAGGCGCGAGCTGGAGCTCGTCGGCCCGGTCACGTCCGCGTCCCGCATCGAGGCCGAGGTCGAGAGCGCGGACCGCAAGGTCGAGCTGGCCATCACGCTCAACGTCGAGGGCGAACGGACCAAGCGCACGATCGAGGTGGACGGGGTGCGCCGCCGGGCGTTCGACCTTCCCGGACATTTCCGCGTCACCCTCTTCTGGCCGGACGACCTGGGCCTGGTCAAGGCCGGCCCTGAGCTCCGCCGGCGCTTCCTGAACCAGATGCTGGTCCAGGTCGAACCCGGGTACGCTCGGTCGCTGGCGGGACTCCGGCGCGTGCTCGACCAGCGCAACAGCCTGCTCAAGAAGATGGCATCGGGCGACGGAGGCGACGATGTGCTCGAGGCATGGAACCAGGAGCTCGTCGTGATCGGGACCGAGATCGCCTCTGCGCGAGCGAAGGCGGTTCTCGAGCTCGGGCCTGAAGCGGCCAGGTGCCACGCCGAGATCGCCTCCGGAGAGCGCCTGGAGATCCGCTACGAGGGGCCTCCCGAAAACCTGGCGGAGGCTGTGCATAACTCACTGGCCGTGGACCTGCGCCGCGGCTCCACGAGCGTGGGTCCGCATCGAGACGACGTCCGCGTGCTCCTCGACGGCCAGGACGCACGTTCGTACGGCTCCCAGGGCCAGCAGAGGACCGCGGTGGTCAGCCTCAAGCTGGCGGAAGCGGCAATGATCACTCGCCGCACCGGCGAGCGTCCGGTGCTCTTGCTGGACGACGTGCTTTCCGAGCTGGATGGCGAGCGGCGCGCCGCGCTGCTCAGGGAGGTGGCGGGCGACGGCCAGGTCATCATCACCTCGGTCGAGGCCGGTCCTTTTCCCCCGGAGTTGATCTCCCGTGCGATGGTCTGGACTGTCGACGGCGGCAGGATCGAGCCCTGTGGATAAGTTGGGCAATATCCTGCCCAGAGTGCTGCGCAAGCAGCCCGACGCGGCACGCCTGATCGGATCCCAGGTCGCATCCGCGTTTCGGGCCGTCATCGGGGAATCCGCCGGCCTCTGTGACGAGGTCGATCTGCACTCCGGGACGCTGGTCGTCACCACCTCCAGCCCGGCCCTGGCGCATCAGCTGAGGCTTGACGCGGAGACGATCGTCGAGAGGCTGAACGCGTTGAACCTCGGCCGCAAGGTCCGCACGCTGCGCGTCCGGATCGGGCACTCCACGCCGGCCTCATGAACGGCAGGCTGGGCAGGGAGCAGGCCGCCGCGGCAGTCATCGGCCGGGGCGCTGTGCGGGTCGTCGCCGGTGCCGGTACGGGTAAGACGGCCGTCATCGCGGAGCGTTTCCGGCGGCTGGTCACGACCGGAGTCTCGCCGAGCTCGATCCTGGTCATGACCTTCACCGAGCGCGCCGCGTCCGAGATGAGGCAGCGCATCGAAGACCTCATCGTCCAGCCGGCCCCCTCGGTCGGGACCTTTCACTCGATGGCGTTGGGGTGGCTTCGCGCCGATGGGCGCGCGGTCGGCGTTTCGCCGGGCTTCCGGATCCTCGCCGGGGCCGATCGCTGGATCCTCGCGCGAGAGCTGATGTGGAGCATCGGCGACATCGAGCTGACCGGGGACGAGCGGCCGGACGACCTGGTCGCCCCACTGCTCCAGATGCTCGAACGGCTGAAGCAGGAGCTCGTCCCGCTTCAGCGCCTGGAAGCGTGGGCCGTGTCGAGCGACGACCCGGAGCGATCCGGGTTCATGCGCGCTGCGCTGCGGCTGTTCCGCGCCTACGAGGAGGAATGCCGAAAACGCCACTTCCTCGATTTCGACGACCTGCTGCTGCTGGCGGTGCGCATGCTCGAGAGCAGCGCGGCGCTGCTGGGCGACTACGCCGCGCGATACCCGCATGTCCTCGTCGACGAGTATCAAGACCTGAACCTCGCGCAGGAGCGCCTGGTCGAGCTGATCGCGCGCGAAGGGGAAATCTTCGTGGTGGGCGACGACGACCAGTCGATCTATCGCTTCCGCGGCGCCTCGCGGGCGAGCCTCGAGCGCTTCGTGAAAAGCTTTCCGGGGGCACGGACGGTCACGCTCGGCCGGAACCGGCGCAGCTCGCGCCGCATCGTGGCCGCGGCGTCGGCGCTGATCGACCGCAATCCCGACCGGCTGCCCAAGCAGCTGCGCTCGGACCAGGCAGGGCCTGAGGTCCAGGTCTGGTCCTGTCCAGACGGGACGGCCGAGGCCAATGCCATCGCGTCCGAGGCTGCGGCCCTGGTCGAGCGTGGAACGTCGCCGTCGGCCATCGCCGTGCTCTGTCGCACCAACGCCATCGCGCGTCCCGTCGCGCTCGCGCTTTCCGCGCTGGGCCTCCCTCACGCGGTCGCGGGAGGGCACGGGTTTCACGACAGGCCGGAGGTCAAGGACCTCGTCGCCCTGCTGCGGGTGCTGCGCGACCCGACGGACGTGGTCGCGATGACGCGCGTCATGACACGGCCGCCCGCGAACCTGGATCCGGCCGCGGTGCTGAACATCCTCAGGGGCCGCGGGCCCCAATCGGCGCTGCAGGCCTTGCGCGCGTGGCCGCCGGCATCGGGCCTGGCGGGCCAGCTCGAGCGCTTCGCCGCCGAAACGCAGCGGTTCGACGTGCGCGACCTGTTCTTCGACCTGATGGAGACGACGGGATACCTCGAGAACCTCAACGCATCCCTGGACGTGAGCGAGGCGGCGCGCGCGACGGCCAACGTGAGCCGTTTCGCGGAGGCGATCGCGGAGTTCTGCGAAGTGTCTCCAGACCATTCGCTCGCGAACTACATGGGCCACCTCGACCTCGTGCTGCTGTCCGGCGAAGACGAGGAGCCGGCCGCGCCCGACACGCCGCGCGACGCGATCCAGGTCATGACCATCCACCAGGCCAAGGGCCTCGAGTTCGAGGTGGTGTTGGTGCCCTCCCTGGTCGATGGAAGGCTTCCGCAGTCGGGTCGCTCGCCGCGCTTCGAGCTTCCCCCGGCCGTGCTCGAGCCGCTCGTGCGCGGCCGCGAGGACGTGATCGCCGAGGAGCGCCGGCTGCTCTACGTGGCCATGACCCGCGCGCGGTCTCACCTGTACCTGACGTGGGGCGCGCATTACGAGGGCGGCCGCAGATGGCGCGAGTCCCGATTCCTTGAAGAGGTGCGTGCAACAGGCTCGCGGACCGTCCGCGAGCGAGAGGTCGAGGGCTGCCCCGCGACTGCGCCGACGAAGGCGACCGCGCCTCATTCGGGCGAAGTGCACCTCTCATACAGCGGGATTGCCGCCTACCTCGACTGTCCCCGCCAGTACTGGTACCGCTACGAGCAGCGGCTGCCCGCCGTGCAGAGCGCCGAGGCCGTCCATGGCGTGATCCTGCACGAGGTCCTGCGCCGTGCCGGCGAGCTCCGGCGAGAAGGCGGCGCCGTCAGCGCGCCGCGGCTGAGATCCATCCTCGCCGAGGTCTGGCACGCGACTGCTTTTCCTGATGAGCGCCGGGCGCCGACCTTCAAACGGAACGGCTTAGCTCAAGTGGAGGCGTATCGCAAGAGGGGCGGCCTCGACGCGGTCCCCGCCTATCTCGAGCACGCCTTTCGCGTCGACGTCGATGGCTGGACGCTGCGCGGTGTGATCGACCGGATCGACCGCACCGCATCCGGATGGTCGATCATCGACTACAAGAGCGGGCGCCCGGTCGCCCGCCGCAAGCGCGACCTCCAGCTGGCGCTGTACGCGCTCGGCGCCACCGCGGCGCTGGCGCTCGACCCGGTCGAGCTCGAGGTCGTCTACCTGGCGTCAGGGGACTCCGTCCACATCGAAAAGCCCGGAGCGCTGCTCAGCGAAGCGCGCGCCGAGGGCTCACGCGCGGCCGACGGCATCCGAGAGGGCCGTTTCGACGCCCGGCCGGACCGCCGCCGGTGCCGGCTGTGCCCCTACCGGCTCGCCTGCGCCGACGCTCTATAGCGCGCAGCCAGCAGCAGGCATTCGCGCGCGATGTCCGAGGACGCGTACGGGTGCGCCATCTCCTCCGCTTTGCGCGACATGTCGCGCCACGTGGGACCGCCCTCGGCGAGCACTCTGACCTCGTCGAACAGCTCGGGCTCCTTGGGGGCGAACGCGCCGATCCCTGATTCGACCACGAAATCGACGTTGGGTGATTCCTGGCCCGGCAGAAAGCCGGTGATGATCAGCGGAAGGCTCGTGGCCAGCGCCTCTGCGATCGCGCCCGGCCCCGCCTTGGTGACCACGATGTCGCACGCGCGCATGAGCTCGGGCATGTAGTCCACGAAGCCCAGGATCAGCGTCGGAGTCGAGAAGCGAAGCTCGGAAAGGCGCCGGCGCAGCTTCTCGTTCCGGCCGCAGACCACTACGACCTGCCACTGGTAGGGCTCCCAGGCGAGCGCGCGGACCTGGCGTTCGAGGTGGCCTACCCCGGCGCCGCCGCCCATCACGAGCACCGTGAACCTCTTCTCGTCGAGCCCGAACCGGCGGCGCAGGGCGCGCTTCTCGCCGGGTGCGGGAGGGCGGAAGCGAAGGTCGACCGGCAGGCCGAGCAGCTTGACACGGTCGGCCGGGACCCGCCTGCGGAGGGCGACCTTGCGCGCGAGCTCAGTCGGCGCGATCACGAGATCTGCCTGGCTGAAGGTCCAGCCGCGGTGGAAGTCGACGAGGTCTGTGATCACCGTCATCAGGGCGCGCGGTCGCCGGCTCCGGCGGATCGCCTGGTGGCTCACGTGGTTGAGCATCGGATGGACGGAGAGCACCACGTCGGGGTCATGCCTCTCCAGCAGGTCGACGATCGAGTTGCGGACGCCGCGCCCGAAGACCGCGCGGATCGCGGCGAAGGCGGGCTTGGTGTTGCTCGTGTGGTAGACGGCGCCCCAGGCGGTCCGCGAGCGGCGAATGAGGGGCGAGTAAAGCGAGGCAAGCTTCCGTACGACGGTCGGGCCCTGTCCGATCAGCGGGTCGGCCACGGTCACGATGCACGTGGGGTCGAGGAGCTTCAGCGCGTCGGTGAGCGCCTTGGCCGCGGCGCGGTGCCCGCCGCCTGTGTCGCTGAAAAGGATCAGGACACGCGGTGAGCCGCCGGTCGGTGTCGGAAGAGGGAGCGGCACCGGCTGGGAGCCGGCGGCCGCCGGCTCGGCTACTTGCGTCGCGCCGCGGCGCGGCGCGCGATCCACCGCATGTTGTACTGGGCCAGAAGGAAGGTCACGAAGATCATCGCGATGATCCCGATGCTGACCCAAAGGATCGTGCGCTTGGCGAGCTCACCCGGAGAAAGCGGCGGGCTGCCTCCGACAGTGTTCTGCTGGATGATGAACGCGGCCAGGTCCCTGACGTCCTGGTCGGTCAGGCTGGTGTTCCCACCCTTGGCGGGCATCTGCACCTGCTTGGGGTCGCCCGGCTGCGGCGTCCGGCCGTTGGTGATGATCCCGATCAGGAAGCTGGGGTCGAGCGAGCTGGGCACTCCGGGCAGCTTGTCGATCGGGTTCAGCACCGCGCCGATGCCTCCCTCCAGGTTCGCTCCGTGGCACGTCGCGCAGTTCTGCCCGTAAAGCGTCGCGCCGTGCGCTGGGTCGCCTGGCAGAGCGGTCGAGCCGGTGCGAGAGCCCGAGGCGCCCGGCGATGGGCTGGGGCTGCTGTCAGCCAGGGTCGAGAGGGCCGTCAGGCCCAGGAGGGCCGGCACGGCCAGGGCGACCAGCGCGGAGAGCTTGAAACCTCGAGGCAGGCGGATGGCGGGCCGAATCATACCTGCCCCATATTGTCGGGCCTGGAGGCTGGTTCCCGCGAAGCTCGAACCGGGCGGCGGGTGTCGCTCCCGACGGGAATAGTCGCGAAGCGCGTAGGTTTTAACGGGTATGGCGTCCTGTTCGCCGGTCTCCCGTTCCGGGTTCGTCTGCGTCTCTCGACGCTGGCTTGACGCGAGATCGGCCTACCGTGGCTGAGGTTACCGGCACGATCCCCGACCGCCCTATCCCGCGACACGAGTTGCGGGGATCCCAGAGGATCGCGGTCATATCGATGCACACCTCGCCGACCGCCTCGCTGGGCAAGAATGCCAACGGCGGCCTCAACGTCTACGTCCGCGAGGTAGCCACCGCATTCAGCGACCGTGGCATCGCGACAGACATCTTCACCCGCCGCCAGTCACGCGACGACCCGGAGGTCGAACGCCTGGCCCCGCGCTCGCGGGTCATCTACCTGCCGGCGGGGAGCGGACTGGACAAGTACTCGCTGTACGACCAGGTCCCCTCTTTCGCCACGCGCATCCTTGACTTCGCCGCCGCCGAGGAAATCTCCTACGACCTGCTCTTCTCTCACTACTGGCTGTCGGGCGAGGTCGCATGTCTGCTCCGCCCGGAGCTGTCGGCCGCGTGGGCGCACGTGGCGCACACCCTCGGCATGGTCAAGAACCGCACGCTCGCCAGCGGAGCGAGCCCTGAACCGTCTCTTCGCATCCGCATCGAAGCCGAGATAGCCGGGCAGGCGGACCTGCTCATCGCCTCGACCCAGGATGAAAGGGAAGACCTCATCAACGCGTACGGCGCGCCGGCAGACCGAGTTCTTGTCGTCCCGCCCGGGGTCGACCTCTCGGCGTTCCAGCCGGTCGGCCGGAAAGAGGCGCGTCACAAGATCGGCTTCGGCGACGAGCGCCTCCTGATCTTCGTCGGCCGCCTGGAGCGCCTCAAAGGCGTCGAGGTCGCGATTCGAGCCCTCGCCTTGCTGCGCGACCGGAACCACGACGACGTCCGCCTTCTCATCCTTGGCGAAGACTCCCGCAACGGTGGCGTCCGGGATGGAGAGGAAAGTGAGAAGCAGCGGCTCAAGGCGATCGCGGCAGAGCTGGGTGTGCGGGACCGCGTCGACTTCATCGGCTCCGTCGATCACCACGAGCTGCCCGACTTCTATGGGGCGGCCGATGTGTGCGTGATGCCGTCCTACAGCGAGTCGTTCGGCCTGGTCGGGTTGGAAGCCCAGGCTTGCGGCTGCCCGGTCGTGGCCGCCGGGGTCTCGGGCTTGCGGTCGGTTGTCCGCGACGAGGTCAGCGGATACCTTATCGACGGCCACGACCCGGCCGTTTACGCAGAGCGCATCGGCCGCCTTCTCTCTGACCCTGAGCTTGCCCAGCAGATGGGCCGTCGAGGCCGCCTCCTGGCCCAGCGCTTCTCGTGGTCACGCACGGCCGAAGGGCTGCAGTCCCTGTTCGACGGTGTGATCGGCGGTGCTCAGCTGCGAGTCCAGGCCGGCATCAGGCACGAGTAAGGGAACGACCCAGGGTCCAGCTTCGTCAGCGCGGTCGGCCGGGTTCCGTCCGCGTTCATCAACCAGACCTGGCCCGCGTTCAAGAATGCAATCTGGTGTCCGTCGGGTGACGGCATAGGCGATTCGACGTCGATGCCCGGGTCCGAGGGCAGCCCTCCCGCCGGATTGATCGGGGTCGAGGGCGCGGCGACGCTCACCACCAACGCCTTGTGCTGGGCCGCGCCCGGCGTCACCGCCGCGGCGAACACGACACTGGTCGAATCGGGCATCCAGGCAGGCGGGGCGATATCTCCCGTGGCGACCGTAATGGTCGATCCTGAGCCGGAAAAGTTGCGGACGCGCAGGCTGAGCGTCTGCAGGTCGGCGCGGAGATATGCGATCCGGTTTCCGGACGGGGCCCACGCCACGTTGCTGACGGGCGCCGCGTCGAGCGCGAGCTGGTAGCGGGCGCGCAGCCCGACGTCATAGCCCCAGATCACATTCGGCGAAGACAGACTGATGAACGCGACCTTCAGGCCATTCGGTGCGACGGCCGCCTGCCCGACGTCGACCGCGACGGTCTCGTCTTGGCCGTCGGCGGCCTGGCGGTGAAGGGTTCCGCCCTCATCGATGTAGACGTAGCCCATGCCTGTTGCGAGGGCCGCGGCCCATGTGGCCTGAAAGGTCAGCGCGGCGGAGCCGACGCCCGGCGTGAGCACCGACCACGTGTCGCCGTCGCCCTGCACGAGCAGGCGGTCGCCGGAAGGAGACCAGCTGAAAGAATGGACGGCCGACGCGCCGTACAGCTGTCGCGGAAATCCGGAATCGTCGACCATCCACAGTGCGCCCGGCGACTGGTCGGCGTTGTCGGTAGCGAAGGCGATCCAGTGGTGGAGCGGCCGCGCATCACCCGTGCTGAAAGAGATGGTCTGGTCGCGATCGAGCTGGTTGCCGTCCAGGTCCGTCGCCGCGACCTCGACGGCGAGTTGATACGAGGTGTTGGGCGCCAGGAGCTCCGAAGGGGCGATGACGGCGCGGCGCCCGTCGGCGGGGTCGAGGCGCACATCGAAAGGCGTCGATGGGGTGAAGCTCAACGCGCTCCTGAGGCTGGCCGGGTCCATCTGCCGTGTGAAGTCGAGCGTCAGGTATGCCGCGGGATCGACGCCTGCATCCTGGCTCCCGGGCGTCGAGCCCACGAGGCTCGGAGGCGGCTCGGTGATGAACGACCAATGGTGTCGAAGCGTGTAAACGTTTCCCGCGACATCGCGATAACCAGCGTCGATGACGACCTGGTAGGTCGTGTCAGTGCGGAGCGTCGGATGGTCGTAGACGAGCTCCCGTCCGCTGAGCCAGCTGACCCGGCCGGGGGTGGCGGGAATGAGGTGCAGTCGTCCGGCCACCGACCCCTGGTCGACGTCGTGGTCGAAGGCGATGTGGATCGGCGCGGCCGTCGACACGTCGATGCTCCCGCGCAGTGGTGAGTAGTCGACGATCTGGGCGGGGTTGCCGCCGCAGGCGCTGAGAGGGACGATCGCCGCGCTCAACGCCGCGCCGAGCCACAGGCACGCCTTGCCCCAGGTCACTCGTGAACCGACCCGGCTGGAATCCACCCGGTTAAGGGCTAGGCCGCGCCCTCAGAGGTGCGACTTGAGGCGCGCCCTCATCTCCTGCGCGAGCTGTTCCAGCCGCGAAGAGTCGACGAACAGCAGCGAGATGCTCGGGATCTGATCGATCGCCGCCTCGATGCCGGAGAGGGACGGGTCGGCGGCCCCGAGGATGTCCTTCACCTTGCGGGCGCGGTTGCCCAGCGCGTCCTCGGCCATCGCCTGGAGCTCGGAGACGATCGACGACCAGTCCAGCTGGGGGCCGTCCGAGCGAGGAGGCGCAGTCGGCGCGACCGGCACCGATGGAGGGGTCGGCTGCGTGAAGGTGGAGAAAGAGGTCGTCGGGATCTGCTCGGTCGGCGGCTCCGCCGGCATCACCGGCAGCGTGGGGCTCGTCTGGGCGACGGGCTCGGGCGCCGGGGCGCCTCCCGACGGAGCGACCTGCGGGCTGCGGCCCGACCTCTGGCCGCCGACGATCTCCGCCACGTCGAGGGGTGGATGCTTGGTCGAGTCCGCGGACTTCACCTCGATCATCGCCGCGGGGTCGTCGCAAAGCGCCAGCGCCCGGTCCGGCTTGTCCGAGATGTCCCGCGACTCGCTGGTGTAAGCCCCCGCCAGCTCACCTTCGGCGAGGATGATCACGCCGGTCCCAGCGCCTGAGCGGATCATCACGCTGCCGCTGAACTTGCGGTCGCTGAGGAACTTGAGCAGCGCTTTCATGTCAACCCACGCGGCGTACAGCTCGGTGTACATCGGCCGCGATACGGCCAGCTCGTACAGCCCGTCGATCAGCTCGGGCGAGAGGCCGACGACGTCGAGCACGCCATGCCCGCTGGTCACGTCGTCGTTGAACATCTGCAGCCCTTGCTTGCCGAGCACCAGGTTCCCGGCCTCCGCCGTGCCGTCGTACATGCACTCGAGAGCGGACCCCTCGCGGAAGAGGATCAGCCCAGAGGCGTCATCGGTGAGCAGGCGCACGTAGCCGGTGTATCCCTCCTTCTCCAGCGTGGTGATCAGGCGAGGAAAATCCACGAACGACGTCTTCAGCGAGTCGTAGATCACCTGTCCGGCGGGAACTGGGATCGGCTCGCGGCCGTGCTTCGGCTGCGGGCGGTGCTTCACGCCACGTCTCGGTTGGGGTGCATCCACTTTCCTCTCCGGTTCAGCATGATCTCTGGGTTCGGGTTTTGCTTCGGGCTGCCTCTCCACGCGGAGTTGCGGGGCGGGTGCTTCGGATCCTGACTCGGCCGCCTGGACAAGCTCGGGGATGCCCGCTTTGACGGTCTCGTCGGCGGGAAGCTTGGCCTTGGCGTCGAATTCGAAATCGCCTCTCGTCCAGTGCAGCGCGCTGACCACGGCGTCGTCGCCGGCCTTCCCATTGCCCTGGGCATGGAAGAGGTGGCCGAAAAGAAAGTAGAGCGCGGTCGACTGGCCGTTCCCATTCCGGACGGTAAGGGTACCTGTCGACCGCTCAACCTGAGCTGCCTCCAGCAGCGATCGAAGGGGTGTTTCGGCCAATGAGCCGTGTGACAGCAAGAGTCTTCTCCTGGGATCGGCCCAGCCCGATCGAGGGAATTAAGAGAAAGTTAGTATAGATATCGAGATCAAACCCGCGCGTCCGGAGCCTCCCGAGTTGCCGATGGCCACCAAGCCATCCCCGGCTCGCCTCCTCCTGGTACGCCATGGCCAGTCGACCTGGAATCGCGAACACCGGATCCAGGGCCAGCTCGATCCGCCGCTTTCGGAGCTAGGCCGGCGGCAGGCCGAGCTGCTGGGGCGGCGGCTGGCCGGCCGGCGTTGGGCCGGCTTTTACGCCAGCGACCTCAAGCGCGCTTTCGAGACCGCGACCATCCTGGGCCATGCAATCGGCGTCGCCCCAAAGCCCATGCAGTCGCTTCGGGAGATCTTTCTCGGCGAATGGGAGGGCCTGCGCACCGATGAGCTGGCGCAGCGATTCCCTGACGCGTGGGCGGCCTGGACCGACGAGCCGGACTGGGACCTTGTGCCGGGCGGTGAGGGGGCAGCGCTTTTCGAGGCCCGCATCTCAGCGGCGATCGAGGAGATCTTTCAGCGCCATGACCACGGAGACGTCCTGGCGGTGACCCATGGCGGGGCGATCCAGGTCGCCCTGCACCGCGCAGTCGGACGGGCGAGCCACGGCCTGTTTCCCTTCAAGATCCAGAACGCGTCGCTGTCGGTCATCGAGAAGCGCGACGGCAAGGTCGTGATCGCGGGCGTCAACGACGTCGCCCACCTCGAGCCGGCCCTCGTCGTCGAACCCGGTCCCGGATGACGGCCGAGTCGCAGCGCTGGGATGCCGAGCTCGGCGAAAGGGCCACCCCGGCGTCGCTCCTGCAGACATGGGCATGGGGCGAAGTGCAGGCCCGCGCGGGATGGAGCATCGAGCACGTTCACTTCGAGGGCGGGGCGATGGCGAGCATCCAGCTTCGGGCGGTCGGTCCGGTCAAAGAGGCGTACGTGCCGCGCGGCCCCGTGCCGGCCACTCCCGGCGCGATCCAACAACTCGTGGCGTGGGCGCGAAAGATGCGCATCGCGCGCGTACGGATCGAGCCGGACGCACCTGCAGACTTTGCGGGGGAGCTTAGAGAGCTCGGTTTCGAGTCCATCGCTCCGACGCAGCCGGCGAACTCGCGGATCATCACCCTCGGCGAGCCGGCGGCGATGCTGGCGAGCTTCGACCGCGGCACTCGGTACAACATCCGGCTCGCCGAGCGCCAAGGCGTGCGAGTCGAAGTGGACGCGGATGCGGCGACGCTCGCGAAGCTGGCTGCGGCGGTTGAGCAGCGCGAGTCGATCAGCCTGCCGGAAGCGGGTTACTACGAGCTGCTGCTGACTCTCTTGCCCTGGTGCCGGACTTACGTGGCCAAGCACCCGGAAACGGACGAACCGCTCTCCTCGGTCCTGGTGGCCCGGCACGCCGGGCGCGGCTACAACCTCTTCGCGGGCCGCTCGAGCGCGCACGGCCAGCTCAAAGCCAACGAACTTGCTCACTGGCACGCGATCAGAGCCTGCGCCGCCGACGGCCTCGCCGAATACGACCTGTGGGGAGTTCCACCGACTGGCGCCGGGCGGGACCACCCGTGGCACGGGCTGGGAAAGTTCAAACAGGGGTTTGGAGGCCGGATCGTCGAGATGCCCGGTGCCTGGCAGGTCGACCTCTCGGAAGCCGGCTCCCGGGTGATCGATCTCGAGCAGAGAGCAAGGCGTGGCGTTCTGGGGCTGAAACGAAACATCTCCTAACAATCCTTCAAATCAGTTAGGATGGAGAGCAAGGTGGTGGCGGACAGCCCTCGAAGGGTGCTCGTGGTCGACCCCGACCAGGCGGTGCGGCGCGAGGTGAGAAGCGCATGCGAGCAGGACGGCTACCAGGTGATCGAGGCCGACAGTGCGGCGGAGGCGCTAAGGCAGGTCGAGCACTCGCGGCCCAACGTTGTCCTTCTCGAGGTGACCCTGCCCGACGGGGCGGGATTCGATGTCTGCCGCGAGCTGCGCAAGATGGACCAGTCGGTGCCGGTGATCATGATGAGCACCCGGTCCGAAGAGATCGACGTCGTGGTCGCGCTGGAGATCGGCGCCGACGACTACGTCGGCAAACCACTGCGCCTTCGAGAGCTCGTGGCACGGATGACCGCGCACCTGCGCCGGACCCGGTTCGAGTCGGCGGAGGCCACGCGCAGCCGGCTCGAGTTTCGCGACCTCGTGATCGACGTCAACGAGAGGCGCACGTACAAATCGGGAAAAGAGGTCGAGCTCACTCACACCGAGTTCGACCTGCTTACCTTCCTCGCCAGCAACGCCGGCAAAGTGTTGAGCCGCGAGAAGATCCTGAACTCGATCTGGGGCTACGAGTATCCGATCGAGACACGCGTCATCGACGTGCACATCCGCAACCTGCGCAGGAAGATCGAGACGCAGCCGTCGCGTCCTTATTACATCCTGGCCGTGCCGGGCATCGGCTACCGCTTCACGAATGCACGGCCCGCTTAGAGGTGTCCACTCCGAGCTCCCGCAGCGACGCGAGCACAAATGGCCTCTGTTCGATGCGAGGGTGAGGGATCACCAGGTCGCGCTCGGTGACCCGTTCGCTGCCGAAGAGAATGATGTCGACGTCGATCGCGCGTGGCCCCCAGCGGCGGCCGGATACGCGGCCTCCCTCGCGTTCGGCCTCCTTCGCCACCTTCAATAGAGCGCGGGGCGTGCCCTGCCATTCGCCTTCCACGACCTGGTTGAGGAAGCGCGGCTGGTCTTTGACGCCCCAGGGCTCAGTTTCGATGACGCGGCTTTGACGCAGGATGCGCACCCCTTTTTGACGCAGTCGCCGGCGGGCCGCGCTCAGGTTGCGTGAGCGCCGACCGAGGTTCGTGCCGAGGCCGAGGTACACGACCGTCAACGCATTCGGTCAGCTACGCGGACGACGCGCGTCATCGCGAGCACGTCATGCACCCGCACGATATCTGCTCCCCGCAGCACCGATGCGACCACCGTCGCCGCGGTCCCCTCGACCCTCTGGCCGGCAGGCAGGTCCAGCAGCTTGCCGATGAACGACTTGCGCGACGTGCCGACCAGGATCGGAAACCCGAGCTCGTTGAGCTCGCCGAGGCGCCGCAAGACCTCCCAGTTCTGCTCCGCAGTCTTGCCGAAGCCGATCCCGGGATCGACCATCACCCGTTGCTTTGGAACACCCGCGTCGACCGCCAGCAGCGCCGCCCGCTTCAAGAACCTCTTGATCTCCTGGAGCAGGTCGACTGCGTAATCGGTCCCGTCCTGGTTGTGCATCACAACGAGCCCGCAGCCCTTCCGAGCCGCGAGGTCCGCGATACCAGGTGAGCGGGTCAGGCCCCAGATGTCGTTGAGGATCGTCGCGCCGAGCTCGACCGCCGCCTCGGCCACCTCGAGCTTGTACGTGTCGACCGAGACGGGCACACCGGACTCCATGGCCAGCCGGCGGAGGACGGGCTCGATGCGGGCGATCTCCTCGGCCGCCGGGATGGGCACGTGCCCAGGACGCGTCGACTCTCCCCCCACGTCGAGCATGTCCGCGCCCTCCGTCACCATTTGCAGACCCTGCTCCACAGCCGCGCTGTGGTCAGACCCCAGGCCGTCGCCGCTGAACGAGTCGGGCGTGACGTTGACGATGCCCATGACGAAGGTTCGGGTGCCCCACTCGAAACGCCGGCCGCCGATGTCAGCGAACACCGGCCGATTATGCTGCGAGCCAGGATGAAACTTGCCGACATCGCCCGCGGAGTTCCAGGGGCGAGCCTGGAAGGGGACGGCAACGTCGAGGTCGGCGGGATCGCGTACGACTCCCGGCGGGTCAAGGCCGGCGACCTGTTCGTGGCCGTCGATGGCCTGCATGCCGACGGCCACGTGTTCGTGGCCGACGCCCTGGCGAAGGGCGCCGTGGCCATAGCGGTGCACCGCGCCGTGCAGGCGGCGCCCGGCACGCCGATCCTGCGCGTGCAGTCCACGAGGAGCGCCCTCGCCGAGATCGCGGCGGAGTTCTACGGCCGGCCGGCAAGCCGTCTCAGGGTGGCGGGGGTCACGGGAACCGACGGCAAGACCACGACCACGCACATGGCCGAGCACGTGCTTCAGGCGAGCGGGATCCTGGCGGGGGCGATGAGCACCCTGGCCTTCAAGGTCAGCGGGCGCGAGATGGACAACACCAGCGGCCAAACCACGACAGAGGCGCCCGAGGTGCAGGCATGGCTCGCCCGCATGGTCGAGGCGGGAGCCGTGTGCGCAGTGATCGAAACCACCTCGCACGCCCTCGTGCAGGAACGCGTGCGCGCTTGCGATTTCGACGTCGCCGCTTTCACCAACGTCGGTCACGACCACCTCGACTACCACGCCACGTGGGAGGAATACCTCGAGGCGAAGGCTCGGCTGATCGACCTGGCCGCCAACTCCGTCGACAAGGGCATCGAGAAGACCGCGGTCCTCAACCGCGACGACGCGAGCTATGACCGCCTGGCGCGCCGGCCGATCGCGCGCAGGTGGACTTACGGGTTGACGACCGCAGCGGACCTGCACCCCGTCGAGCTCAACGTCACCGGCTCTGGCTCTCGGTTCCGGATGCGGACCCCGCACGGCGACGCGGAGGTGTCGCTGCACGTGCCCGCGCGATTCAACATCTACAACGCCCTGTGCGCGGCCGGCGTGTGCCTCGCGCTGGGCGTGCCGATCGAGGCGGTCGGGCAGGGCCTGGCCGGGTTCGAAGGCGTGCGAGGGCGGCTCGAGCCTGTCGACCTGGGACAGGGTTTCCGCGTCTTCATCGACTTCGCCCACTCGGCCGGCGCGCTGGCCAGCGCCCTGGCGGAGCTCCGTCCTTTTACCAAGGGGCGCCTCATCGTTGTGTTCGGCTCCACGGCGCGGTCGGACCACGACCGGCCGGGCATGGGACGTTCGGCGGCCGAGCTTGCCGACTTCTTCATCATCACCACCGACGACCCGCTGGCCGAAGACCCGGTCGAGATCGCCCGCGACGTGCAGTCCGGCGCCGCCGGCAAGGCGCCCGGTCGCGACTACGAGATAATCATCGACCGCCGCGCAGCCATCAGGCGAGCGATCGACCTCGCAAGGCCCGGCGACTGCGTGCTGCTGGCAGGCAAAGGGCATGAGCGTTCCATGCAGATGGCGGGTGGGTCAGAGCCCTGGGACGAAAGGGTTGAGGCCGAGGCCGCCATCCGGGACAGGCTCGCCGTCCGCTAGGAGTCGCTCTGGCCGCCGCCGACCATCCGCACGATCTCGACCCGGTCGCCCTCCTTCAGCACGAGCGTGGCGTAGCTACCACGGTCGATGATCTCGCCGTTGTGCTCCACGGCGACCGTGCGCGGGTCGGCGCCGAGCTGCTCGAGGTAATGAGTGAGCAGGGTTGGCCCGTCGAGCTCCACGCGCTTGCCGTTGACCTGCAGCGCGATCATCTGAACAGGGCGATCGCGGCGTAGCCGGCGGCGCCCGCAGACCGGCATTCGGCGATGCGCGCCTCGGTCACGCCGCCGATGGCGACCACCGGGATGCGCACGGCGCCCGCCACCGCGGCCAGGGCGGAAAGCCCGGCCCCCGCCGTTCCGGGATGGCTCGCGCTCGACCAAACGGGTCCGAAGATCACGAAGTCGGCGCCCTCGTGCTCGGCCTCCAGCGCCCTTTCGACGGAATGCACGGACCGGCCGACCAGCCGCCCGCCCAGCAATGCCCTCGCGCCTACGACCGGGATGTCGCGCTCCGGAAGGTTGACCCCGGCCGCGCCGGCAGCGAGCGCGACGTCGCAGCGCGAGCTCACGATGACCGGGATCGGAGAGGACGCGACGAGCTCCGCCGCCTCTCGCTCGAGCTCGCGGCCGCTCAGCCCTGGAGCGCGAAGCTGGACGACGCTGGCACGGGATGCGGCGCGCAGGCCGGCGCTCGCGCTCTCGACCACCGCCATCGCGACTGGTACGCCTAGGCCGGTCGCGAGACGCCCTCCACCGGTGAGCTCGGGCTTGCGTCTACGCGCCTGGGGATCCGCCCCGCCTGCCAGGCCTTGCGGCCGGCCTCGACCCCGCCTCTGATCGCCTCGGCCATCAAAGGCGGGTCCTTGGCCAGCGCGATCGCCGTGTTGACGAGCACCGCGTCCGCCCCCAGCTCCATCGCCAGCGCCGCGTCCGACGGCACGCCGATGCCGGCGTCGACCACGACCGGCACGCGCGCCTCTTCGATGATGATTCGCACCTGCTCGAGCGTCTGCAGGCCCTGCCCGGAACCGATCGGCGACCCCAGCGGCATCACCGTCACAGTTCCGACCTCCTCGAGCTTTTTGGCCAGGACCGGGTCGGCGTTGATGTAAGGCAGCACCTTGAATCCTTCGTCGACCAGGATGCGGGCGGCCTTCAGCGTCTCCTCCGGATCCGGGAACAGGTAGCGCGGGTCGGGGATGACCTCCAGCTTCACCCAGTCCGACAGGCCCATCGAGCGCGCGAGCCTGGCGATGCGGACCGCCTCGTCGGCCGTGCGGCAGCCCGCGGTGTTGGGCAGGATGCGGTAGCGCTTCCAATCGACGACGTCGAGGATGGTCCTTTTCTTCGGGTCGTCGAGGTCGAGGCGGCGCAGGGCCACCGTGACGAGCTCGCAACCGGAGGCTTCCAGCGAGGCCAGCATCGATTCGTCGTTGGGGTACTTGCCGGTGCCGAGGAAGAGCCTCGAGCGCAGCTCGACGCCTGCGATCACCAACGGACCGGCGTGCGTCAGCGTCTGCACGCCTCCCAGCTTACCGGCTGAGCGCCGGCGCTATTGACTAGGGCAGGTCCTGCTGAAGCAGCAGGGTCTTGTCGCGCCCGTACGTGAGCCGCTTGACCGCGTCGCCGATCGAAAGCCACAGCAGCCTGTCCACCTCGATGCCCGGCCGGAAGCGCCCGCCGAGGATTTCCATCACCCAGTAGCACGCGACCTTGTCGCGCCCGCGCCGGTCGACGTAGGCGGTGCAGCCGAGGGGCCGGACCAGCTCGCAGCGCAGCCCGGTCTCCTCGCGCACCTCGCGGATCGCGCAGTCCTCGGCCGTCTCTTGCGGCTCGACCTTGCCCTTGGGCAGGGTCCAGTCGTCGTAGGCGGGACGGTGGATGACTGCGATCTCGGTGTCACCCGAGCGGGACTTGCGGCAGACCACGCCTCCGGCTGCCCTGATCACACTCACATCGGTCACTTCCAGGATCTTTGTTGCCACCATTGCTCCTTCGTAAGCTGAAACGTTTGGGCTGCGGGGATCCCCGACGTTTGCGCTTTGCGATCGACTTTGCAGTTGCGAGTTTACCTGCCGGCCTGCCGCTCCGATAGCCCATTTTCAAATCGATTTCCGTCGAGCGACTCGATCAGCGCCGCGATCCGCAGCTCGATGTCGTCACGAATTGTGCGAACTTCGTCCGTCGCCAAGCCTTTGGGATCGCGCAGGTCCCAGTCGATATAGCGCTTGCCGGGAATGACCGGGCATGCGTCGCCGCAGCCCATGGTGACGACGACGTCGGCCCACCGAGCGAGGCTGTCCGTCAACAGCTGCGGCTTTCGATCGCTCAGGTCGATGCCTCTCTCGCGCATGACAGTTACGACCGTGTCATGGACATGGTCCGTGGGGCTGGTCCCGGCCGAACGCGCCTCGTGACGTCCCTGCGCCATGCGCTCGAAGAGCGCCTGGCTCATCTGCGAGCGCCCCGCGTTGTGAAGGCAGACGAAGAGAACCCGTGCCATATCGCTGCCTACAGCTGTCCGGCGAGCCTGAGCTGGCGCCGCAGCACCCAGCGGCTGGTGAGGTTGATGCCGAGGACGAAGATGACCAGCACCAGCGCCGCGCCCCAGGCCTGGTCCTGGAGCGACTTATACGGCAGCAACGCGTACCGGAACACGGTCAGCGGCAGGGCTTGGATCGGACCGCTGGGATTGAGCTCCAGGATATGTGCGCCAAACGCCGTGAACAGTAGGGGCGCGGTCTCGCCTGAAGCGCGCGCCACGGCAAGGAGCGCCCCGGTTATCACGCCCGGTACCGCGGCCGGCAGGATGAGCTGTAGCGAAACCCGCCAACGGGCGAGTCCAAGGGCAAGCCCTGACTCACGCAAGCCGTTGGGGATAAGGGACACAGCTCCTTCGGTAGTCCGCATCACGATCGGCAGCATCAGGATCGCTAGGGCAACCGATCCCGCATAGGCCGAGAAATGGTGGAACGGAACGACGAGCAACGAGTATGCGAACAATCCGATGGCGATCGATGGCGTGCCTACGAGAACGTCGCAGGCCAGCCGGACCCAGCTCGACCAGCGCGCGACACCGTATTCGGCGAGGTAGATCCCGCCAAGGATTCCGACCGGGATCGCCATCAGAGATGCGAGTCCGACGAGAATCGCCGTGCCGACGATGGCATGTCCGACACCCGCTTCTGAAACCACAGGGCAGACCGGCTCGCATGGTGGCCGCTCGACATTGAAGAAGAACTGCGGGTGGATGACCGAGGGCAGGCCCTTGGCGACCGTGAACCAGAGCACGAGGCCCAACGGGATGAGGGCGATGACCGTGAGGACATAGGTGCCACCAAGCCAGGCCCGGCTGGCGAATCGCCTTCGAGTGTTCCGGTTCACGCGGCGAGACCCGCCTCGCGCGAAGTCGAGTGGACCAGCAGCAGCGCGACGACGTTGACGACCAGGGTGACGAGGATGAGGACCAGGCCGAGCTCCACCAGAGCCGCCGGGTAAAGAGTCCCGGTTGCTTCCGTGAACTCGTTCGCGATCACGCTCGCCAGCGTGTATGCGGGGTTGAAGATGGAATGGGGGATCTGGAAGTTGTTACCGATGACCATGGTCACGGCGATCGTCTCTCCCAGGGCTCGGCCGAGAGCGAGGATCGTCGCCCCAAAGATGCCCGCTCGCGCGGAAGGAAGAATCACGCCCCATGTCGTCTCCCACCACGTTGCGCCAAGCGCGACCGCGTTCTCCTTCAAGCCACGCGGTACCGCCCGGATGACGTCGCGAGAGATCGCTGTGAGCGTTGGCAGGACCATGATCGCCAGCACCAAGGAGGCATTGAAAAGGCTCCTGACCGAGGGATCGGAGAGCCATCCGACAAAGCTCACGTGGTCCGAGATGGGCACTTCCAGGTGCTGGAACGACCAGGGTGCAAGCACGTAGAGGGCCCAGATCCCATAGACGACGCTGGGGATCGCGGCCAGCAGCTCGATCCCGGTGCCGATCAATCCGCGAACCTGACCCTGCCCCTGCTCGGCGAGGACAAGAGCAACGGCCACGCCGACCGGCAGGGCGAGGGCAAGCGCGATAAACGACGTGGCGACCGTGCCGAAGATGGCGGGCAGCGCGCCGAAGGAGCTCGTGACCGGGTTCCAATCCGTACCCGCAAGGAACCCGATCCCGAAATGTCGAATGGCCGGGGCCGCCTGCTGCAGCAAGACGGCGACGATGACCAGGAGCGCGGCCGGAGCGATGCTGGCCAAGATCGCGGCCAGAGTGCGGAACCGGTCCGGGGGACGCCTGCCACCATGGACTGTGACGGTTCGAGAGTCGACTGCCGTCGCCATCTCTACGACACCAATCGATTGGTGGCATCGCTGGTCGCGGGCTTTCGATCGAGCCGGTAGCCTATGCCGCGCACGGTCACGATCTCGAATGGGGCGACGCGCGCGAACTTCTCGCGCAACCAGCGCACGTGGACGTCGACTGTCTTTGGGTCACCGGAGAACTCTCGGCCCCAGACGTTCTCGAGGAGCGCATCCCGGGTGTGCACGCGGCCGGGAAACGCGAGCAGGTACGAGAGCAGGTCGAACTCGCGGGCTGTCACCTTGACGTCGTGTCCTCCGAGCAACACGCGTCGCGCGGCGCGATCCATCGTGAAATCACCGATGGAATCGAGCTCGGGTATCGACTTCGGTTCGTTGGAGTCGAGCGTGGCACGTCGCAGGACCGCGTTGACCCGCGCCAGCACCTCTCGGATCGAAAAGGGCTTGGTGATGTAATCGTCCGCTCCAAGCTCCAGGCCCACGATTTTGTCGACCTCGGCGTCCTTGGCGGTGAGCATGATGATCGGCACCCGGCTGCTCTTCCTTAGGGCGCGGCAAAAATCGAAGCCACTCATGCCGGGCAGCATCAGGTCGAGGAGGATGAGGTCGGGTTTGGCTGTGCGGGCAGTACGGAGGCCCGCTGCGCCATCGCTTGCCTCCTGTACGGAAAAGCCGGCGGCAGACAGGTTGTATTTCAACATCTCTCGGATCCCTTCGTCGTCCTCGACGACCAGGACACGTCCGGCGCTCCCATTGCCAGCGGGCCGCGTCACCCCAGCTCGACCACCTGGCCGGATTCGAGAAAGACGATGTCCTCAGCGACATTGGTGACGCGGTCGGAGATGCGCTCGAGGTTGTGGGCGACAAGCAGCAGCGTGACGGCACGCAGGGCGTCGTCGGTGTCTGCTTTGCCGTTGCCCATCTCTTTGACGAGGTCCTCGAACACCCGGTGGTAAAGCCTGTCGACCTCGTTGTCGCGGCTTGCGACCTCGCGAGCGTGCGGCTCGTTCTGGTCGATGAGCGCTTCGAGAATGTCGTGCACCTGGCCGATCGCGAGCTCGCCCATCAGCCCGAACTCGGCACGCAGCTGTTTGTCCGGCAAAGCGATCAGCGTGCTGGTCATCCGTGCGATGCGAACGGCGTAGTCCCCCATCCGCTCCAGCTCGCTCGCGATGTACTGGATACCCATCAGGTATCGAAGGTCTCGCGCGACTGGCTGTTGCGTGGAAATCACCATGAAAACTTGCTCACGGATCTGCCTGAACAGCTCGTTGAGGTACTGGTCCTGGTTTCGCACCTTCTCGGCCGCCGCGCCGTCGCGGCGCCTCAGTGCGTCGAGGGCCGCCTCGATCTGCGACTCGACGAGCGTCCCCATCCGGACCAACGACTCGCGAAGGCTCGCGAGCTCTCTTTCAAAGGTCAGCCGCGGCATCGATTAACCGAACCGGCCGGTGATGTAAGCCTCTGTTCTTGGATCCTGAGGCTGGTTGAAGAGATCGGCGGTCGGAGCAAACTCGATCAGCTCGCCGTAGCGGCCTTCGGGGTTCATGAGGAGGTACGCGGTGAAGTCCGACACCCGTGCGGCCTGCTGCATGTTGTGGGTGACGATCACGATCGTGAAGTCGCGCGTCAGCGTCGCCATCAGGTCCTCGATCTTGAGGGTGGCGACCGGGTCCAGCGCCGAACACGGCTCGTCCATGAGGATCACCTCCGGGCTGACGGCAATGCAGCGCGCAATCGCCAGGCGTTGCTGCTGGCCGCCGGAAAGTGACGTGGCGGGCTCGTTGAGTCGGTCCTTCACCTCGTCAAGCAGGGCGGCGCGCTCCAGGCTCTCCTCGACAGCGGCCTTCACGCGCCCCGACTTCCAGCCCAGCAGCCTCGGCGCGAACGAGACGTTGTCCCGGATCGACATGGGGAATGGGCTCGGCCGCTGGAAGACCATGCCCACCTTCTGGCGGAGCGCGAGCAGGTTCCTCGTGGTGACTACGTCTTCGCCGTCCAGGAGCACGGATCCGATCGCGCGGGCGCCTGGCACCAGGTCGTACATCCGGTTGAAGACGCGAAGCAGGGTGCTCTTACCGCATCCGGACGGCCCGATGATCGCGGTGATGCGCTTCTCCGGGATCTCGAAGCTGACATCATTCAGGGCTTTGCTCTTCCCATACAAGAATGAGAGCTTGTCGACCTTGAACTTGGTTGGCGCGGCTCCATTTACAGCGCGCAGCTCAGGCCTCCCTGCTTGCGCCGGCGGCTGGATCAACGGGCGAGCGTCTGCCATCCCCCGGCATCAGGATATTCGCTGCCACGTTAATGCAGCTTTATGAGTTGGTTAAGAGTTGGGTCGGAAACGCCATGTAAAAGACCTGGCCGCCCTCCCTCGCCGCCTCGGTCCAGATCCTCCCGCCGAGCACCTGGACCAGGTGTTTGGTGATGGCGAGCCCCAGGCCGAATCCACCCGCCTCGCGGGGCCGCGCCCGGTCGACCTTGTAGAAGCGCTCGAAGACCCGGCTCCAGTGTTCGGGAGAGATGCCAGGCCCACGGTCTCGAACCGTGAGCACGACTTCCTCCCCGACGCGCCTCGCCCCGACGTCGATCGCGGCTCCGGGGGGCGAGAACTTGGCCGCGTTGTCAAGCAGGTTGCCGAGCGCTTGCACGAGCTTGGCGCGATCCGTGGCGAGGGTGAGCCCAGGCTCGACCTCCACGTTCACCGGCCGGTCCATGCCCAGGCGCCCCACGCTGTCCTCGATGAGCTCCGCCAGGTCGAATCGCGTGACGTCGACGGCCATGACGCCGGTTTCGATGTCACCGAGCTGACGCAGGTTGTCGATGATCTTGCTCATCAGGTCGGCTTCTTTGATCAGCCGCTCCGCGAACCGCCGCCTGTCCTTTGGCAGCGGGTCACCGAGCAAGCTCTCGGCGGTGAGGCGAAGCGAGGTGATCGGTGTCTTGAGCTCGTGCACCAGGTTGGCGACGAACTCTTGCCTGACAGTGGCCAGTCGCTTGAGCTCCGTGATGTCGCTGAGAAACAGAAGGGTCTCGCCCTCGCGACGAGCGCGGACGAGTTTGGCTTCAACCATCCGGCGGTGGTGCACAAGCTGCGTTTCGGTGAACTTCGCGCCACTCGCCACGATCTCGAAAAGGCGTGACTCGAGCGTCACCTCGACGAGGCTGGCGGGCAGCCGCCCAACGTCGATCTCGAAGAAATCTCGCGCCGCCGCGTTGGCGCCCAGGACCCGAATGTCTTCGTCGAGCAGCAGCGTCATTACCGGTGCGCTCTCGAGCAGCTCGGTGAACAGATCCCCGGGCACGGGTTCACGCCGAGGCTCGTCGCCCACCCGTCGTCGATTCCAGTTCACCGCCGGAGTATATGTGTGGATCGGCGGCACCGAAGCTTAAGCTGCCGTTAACCCCTACTTAAACGGCCATCCATAACGTGGACTGGCGTAAAGAGTCCGATGCCAATCAGGAGGGGTGCGATGTTTCGAGTCATTTCAATCTGGCGGTTCCTGCTCGTCGGTGCGGCAGCCGCCATGGTTGCGACCGCATGCGGCAGTTCCACCGCCTCCACGCCATCACCGTCACCCGCGGACGTCGGCAGTGGGTCACTCACCGGGGCGGGGTCGACCTTCGACAACCCTCTTTTCACGAAAGCGTTTTTCGACTACTCGGCCAAGTACCCGCAGGTCACGGTCAACTACCAGCCGGTCGGCTCGGGCGCCGGGATCCAGCAGTTCATCAAGCAAACAGTCGACTTCGGTGCGACCGACGTGCCGATGGCCGCGGCTGACATCACGTCAGCGGGCGGTCCGGCCACGCTCACTCAGATTCCCGTGACCTTGGGCGTGGTTTCGATCGCGTACAACGTTTCGGGCGTAAGCAGCCTCCAGCTCGACGCGCCCACTCTGGCAGGCATATTCCTCGGCCATATCAAGAAGTGGAACGACCCGGCGATCGCCGCGCTCAATTCCGGGGTCAACCTGCCCAATGAGGCGATCACGGTCGAGCATCGTTCCGACGGCAGCGGAACGACCTACATCTTCACCGACTATCTGGCCAAGGTCTCGCCGGAGTGGCAGTCGACCGTTGGCACCGCCAAGTCGGTCAAGTGGCCCGTCGGCGTGGGCGGTAGCGGGAACCAGGCGGTGGCCCAGGGCATCACATCCACGGAGGGGGCCATCGGCTACGTCGAGCTCGCATACGTCGTCCAGACCGGCATGCACCAGGCAGCGATCAAGAACGCGAACGGCAAGTTCGTGGCCGCCACCGTCGCTGGAGCAACGGCTGCCGCCGCGCAGAACAACAGCATCACCGCGACGAACTTTTCGATCGTCAACGAGCCAGGGGACGCAACGTACCCGATCGCAGGGTTCAGCTGGGTGATCCTTTACACCTCATACAGCGACACGAACAAGGGCAAGGCCGTCGTGAACCTGTTCAAGTGGCTCGTCACGACCGGCCAGTCTGAGGGCGCCGCGCTGCAGTACGCGCCGCTTCCCTCAGCGGTTCAGCAGCTGGCCCTGTCGAACCTCAAGCTGATCAAGGCGGGAGGCACCGCGGTTCTCAGCTAGGACTTCAACCGTTCATCGCGAAACGGCGCGGGTTGGGCCCGCGGGTTCGCCCCGCGGCTAAAGCCGCGGGGACCCCAAAGGTTTGCGCGACGGGACTCCCGGCCGGCGCGGGTACGTGTCGGGCGTCGGGCGGACCTTGTCCACGACGACCACCGTTCCTCTCCGTCGCGCACCCGACGGAGCCGCAGACACTCCCACCAGGAAGCCGCCCAGCACCTCGATGGCGTGCCGGGCAGCCTCCACGTCCTCCTTCTCGGTCTTCTGTGCCAGCAGCCGGCCGCCGACCCGCACCAGGGGAAGGCACAGCTCGACCAGGACGGGCATCGGCGCCAGCGCCCGGGCGACCGCGACGTCGAAACCCTCGCGGTACAGGGGATCGCGGCCCACCTCCTCGGCCCGGCGGGCGACGACCTGCACATCTCGCAAGCCAAGCGCCGCGCAGGCCTGGACCAGGAAGGCCGCCTTGGACTGGTCGGCCTCGATCACGGTCATGGAGAGATCCGGCCGGGCGATCTTCAAGGGCAGGCCGGGCAGGCCTCCGCCCGAACCCACGTCGACCACCCGGACGGCCGTCCCGAGGTGCTCCAGCAGGACGAGGGAATCGTCGACCAGGTCCGCGGCGGGCCCTGCGACCAGCCCCGGCCACTCCGAGATCATCCGCGCGAGGCCGGCGAGTTTAGAATCTTGCATTGAGATGCCCATCTACGAGTATCGGTGCGAGAGCTGCTCCGAGCGGTTCGAGGTGCTGACCCGGTTCGCGGAGCGCGACAGCGCGCAGGCGTGTCCGGCGTGCGAGTCGAGCAGGACCCGAGTGCTGGTCTCGAGCTTCGCCTTCGCGGGCGGCGGCGAATCGGGGCCGTCCGAATCCATGGACCTCGGCGGCGTCGAGAGCAGCGGCGGCGGCTGCTGCGGCGGCGCATGCGGCTCGTGCGGCTCCGGCCCGAACTGACCTTTTAGGTTGCTCTTCCCGGTCACATACCGGGTCAACGCCGCCGGCCACATGGAGGTGGGCGGGTGCGACCTGGTCGACCTGGCGCGCCGCCACGGCACGCCGCTGTATGTCTACGACGAGGCCACCGTCCGCCAGCGCGCCTCCGAGTACACGGCCGCGATGGGCGGCGCGGGCCAGGTGCTCTATTCGGCCAAGGCCTTCGCGTCGCCGCAGTTCCTGCGCGTCGTGGCCGAGGAAGGCCTGGGGCTCGACGTGGTTTCCGCCGGTGAGCTCCACCTCGCGCTGAAGTCCGGGTTCCCCCGCGACCGGATCCATTTCCTCGGCAACAACAAGAGCCTCGAGGACCTCGAGTCCGCCTACCACGCCGGCGCCACCATCGTGATCGACGGCGAGCACGAGTTCGACCTGCTGCAGGAGGTCGTGCCGCAGGGCGAGCGCACGCCGGTCATGCTGCGCCTGTCGCCCGGAGTCAAACCGGACACGCACGACCACATCTCCACGGGGCAGCTCGACTCGAAGTTTGGCTTTTCGATCGAGTCGGGGGCGGCAAGGCGGGCGGTCGAGCAGGCGCTGCTGCACCCGCGGCTGGAGCTCGTCGGCCTGCATTCCCACATCGGTTCCCAGATCTTCGCGCTGGGTGCGTACAAGGACGCGATGGAGATCATGCTCGACCTCCTGGTCACTCTCCGAGACGAGCTCGATTTCCAGCCCCGCAAGCTGGGCGCCGGGGGCGGGCTCGGCATCGCGTACACGCGAAACGACGATCCACCTACTCCGCGCTATTTCGTCGAGACCGTGCTTCATGCCCTGGCCTCCGGCTGCGCGCAGCGAGGCTTGAAGGTGCCGCAGCTGGTGGTCGAGCCGGGCCGGTCGATTGCCGGGCCCGCGGGCATGGCCCTCTACACCGTCGGGTCGATCAAGGACATCCCCGGCGTTCGCCGCTACGTCGCGGTCGACGGGGGCATGGGCGACAACATCAGGCCCAAGCTCTACGGCGCGCGCTACGAGGCATACCTCGCTTCGGCGCCGGACCGGCACACGAATGGCAAGGTGACGATCGCCGGAAAGTACTGCGAGTCGACCGACATCCTGATCACCGACATCGAGATGCCCACGCTGAAGACCGGCGATGTAATCGCGCTGCCCGCGGCCGGCGCCTACTGCCTCGCGATGGCAAGCAACTACAACGGGATACCGCGCCCCGAGGTGCTGATGCTCCGGGACGGCGAGGCGCGCATGATGCGGCGGCGGGAGACCCTGGACGACCTGCTCGCGGCCGAGGTGTTCTAGCCGCTAGACCAGCGTCAACCTGAGCGGTGCCGAGGCGCAGATCCGGTTGGTGTCGCAGGCCGTGATCCGGGCATTGCCGGCGAGCGCGCTTGCCGGGAGCGTGATGGACCTCCCGAAGCTCCCGCTGGCCGTGGTCACCGCGCTCCAGGTCTCCAGCGTGAGCGTGGAGCTGGAGGGATCGAAGAGCGCGATCGAGACGGCCCGGGAGCTGCTGAAGTGCGATCCATACACGTAGATCGTCGCCATCACCCGGGCTGAGGTAGGGACGGTCAACGAGGCCGCCGGGGTCGGACTCGGGCTGGTCGCCGGCGACGGAGTCGGGCTTGGCGCGCCCGGCGACGCCGTCGGTGATGGGCTGGTCCCCGCGATCGGGGTCGCCAGGGCCACCGGTGACAGCACCTGCAGCTTCTGCTGCGAGT
>JBAUTF010000178.1:0-9433 GCA_049582065.1 Candidatus Dormiibacterota bacterium
CGCGGGGCGATCGGCGTCGACGCCGATCGTCTTGATCTGCAGCCCTAGCACTCGCCGGCTCTTCAGGTGCAGCGCCACCAGCTCGGAGGTCTCGAGGTCAGGAAAGCATCTGAACAGGTCCAGCTCACCGTCCACCGCGAGCAGGCGCGTCACATCGGATTCGCCCAGGAATCCCTCCTCGCTGCGCCAGACCGGGCTCGGCGGCGCGACCTCCTCCGCAGCGGCGGCGACCGGCGGGCTGAGGCCGAAACGCTCGACCAGCCGTTCGGCCGGCACCAGGTACGGAAGCCACCGGCTCCGGGCGCGAGGCTCCATGCCGAACCCCATCGAATAGACCGGGCGGCCGTTGGCGGACGTCAGGTCGGCCAGCCGCTTGAAGTCTCCTTCCGAGACGGCCAGCATCGTCGGGCCCAGGCCGCCCTCGGTGATGAGCCCGCTCACGAGCAGCGCCTTGTCGTCCTGCAGCGAGTCGGCCCACACGACAAGGTGCACCTCGCCGTCGATCAGGACGGAGCGGGCCTTGGCCTGCACCGGCAGGTAAGCGCCGTCGCTCAGCCGGTGCACGAGCGCATCGATGCCGCGGTCGGCCAGAGGCAGGAAGACATGCAGAGCGCCCCGTGACTGCTCGGTCAGCAAGGCCCACAGCCGGAACTCGAACACCTGTCCCGACGCGCTCGCCTCGCGCCCGGTCCACGGCTCGGTCATGAGGCCGTCAGGAGCACAGGAGCTCAGCGGAGCGCAGGTAGACCTCGACACACCTCCCGACCGAGGCGAGGTCGACCCACTCCACGTCCGCATGCTCGCCCTCGCCCGACGGCCCGAACGCGACGGTCGGGATCCCGGCCGCGTTGGTAAGGGCCATGTCCATCCAGTAGGCGACGCCGACCGCGTCGGGGTCCTGGCCCAACGCCTCTTTCGCGGCCCGGGCGACGGCCGTCCCGAGAGGGCTGGCGGCGCTCATCTCCGACGGCGCGCGCTCGAGCACGACCCTGGCCGAGGCCTCGAACCTCGGGTCCTCCTCTCGCGCGATGGCGATCAGCGCCTCGAGCTCGCCCAGCGCCCTCGCCGCGTCCTCACCGGGGATCGTGCGCCGCTCGACCTTGAGCCGGCATTGCGCCGGGTAGGTGCTCCACTCCTGGCCGCCGTCGATCAGGGAGGCGTGGACCGAACCACGGCCCAGCAACCGGTGGCCGCGGCCGGCGCGCAACCTCCGGTCCAGGTTGGCGACTCCGGTCAGGATCCGTCCCATCCGGACGATCGCGTCGACGCCGAGGTCAGCGCGCGACCCGTGTGCGGCCACGCCCTCCGTTTTGACCTCGAGCCACACGAATCCCTTGTGGGCGAGGCAGAGCCGCAGCTCGGTCGGCTCAGTCACGATGGCGGCGTCGGCTCGGAACTGCTCGAGCACCGAGCTCGTACCCAGGCTCGCGACCTCCTCATCCGAGACGGCGGTGATGATGAGATCGCCCTTGAGCCGCAGCTTCGTGGCCTCGCGCGCCGTGAGCATGATGGCGGCGAGGCTCGCCTTCATGTCGTATGCGCCCCGGCCGTAGACGCGCCCCTCGCGCACCACCGGCTCGAAGGCCCGCTCCATGCCGCCGGCGCCGACCGTGTCCATGTGGGCGTTGAGCATCAGGCTCGACCCTCCGCCGCTGCCCCGCAGCACGCCGACCACGCTCGGCCGGCCCTTGACCGGCTCGACGATCGAGACCTGCAGGCCCTGTTCCTGCAGCCAGGTCGCCACGAACCGGGCGATGTTGGACTCGCCGCTGCCATCCGCCACCAGCTCGGGGTTGACCGACTCGATCGCGACCAGGTCGCAGACCAGCCTCTCGAGGTCGGCGACAACCTGAACCGAGGCGCGGCTGTCAGACATCTGCCATGACCACGAGCTGCGGGATGTGTTTCTGCGAAGTTTCCCGGTCCTTAACCAGCCCTTTCCCATCGGTGTGCAAGCTGATGTCGACCTAAGGCGAGCGGTCTGGGCATCCAGAGCCCAGCCGATTCTCACAGGGAGGGGATATGCGACCTGGACGAGCCTGGATCCCGGTGGTGGGCGCGAGCTTGCTCACCGTCTTCTCAGTCAGCCCCGCGGTAGGCTCCGCAGCGGTTCAGGGCACTCCTGCAACCGCGGCGATCACGACCACTCCGATCAAGCACCTTGTGGTGATCTTCCAGGAGAACGTGTCTTTCGACCACTACTTCGGTACGTATCCCATCGCGGCGAACACGTCCGGGCAGCCCTTCGATGCCAAGCACATTGCAAGTGTGAACAATCTGGCGGACACGGCCGGTGCTGGTGGCGTGGGGACGCTGCTGACGAATAATCCGAACCGTGACGCCGGCGGGAACCAGGTCAATCCCCGCAGGCTCAATCCCGCGAACATCAACGACGTCCTCACCTGTGACCAGAACCACAACTACAACGCCGAACAGAAAGCCTTCGACGGCGGCGCGATGGACAAGTTCATCACCACAGTGGGAACAGGCAGCGGGAAGAACGGGCTCGGCCAGCCCTGCAGCGCCAGTGACGTGATGAACTACTACGACGGCAACACCGTGACGGCAATGTGGAACTACGCGCAGCAATACGCGATGAACGACAACTCGTTCTCAACCACCTTCGGGCCTTCCGCGCCGGGGGCCATCAACCTCATCTCCGGTGACACCGGGACCGTGGCCTTGATGATCAACGGCGCCGCGACCAACGGCGACACGGTCAGCAACGGTCAAGGCGGCTTTTCGCTGATCTCGGACGCACAGCCCTACTACGACGACTGCGCGACACGGGACGCCGTCTCATTGACCGGCGCCAACGTGGGCGACAACCTCAACGCCATGGGCATCAGCTGGGGGTGGTTCCAGGGTGGCTTCCGGCCGACCACCACCTTCGCCACCGCAACCGGCACATCCGGACAGCCCACCAGCGCCTTCATTCCTGACGAGTTCAAGGGCAAGTTCGCCGTCGCCCCCGCATCGGACCAGGGCCTGTGCAATGCGGTCCACCCGGTCGGGGCTGCCATCGGCGGCACCGGCGGGACCATCGCAGGCGGCACGAACTACGGCAACAAAGATGACTACATCGCCCACCACGAACCCTTCCAGTACTACGCCTCGACCGCCAACCCACACCACCTCGCACCGGCGTCTCTGTCTACCATCGGCACCGACACCCAGACTTACGTCGCGGGCGTCCCGCAGTTCAACACCGCCAACCACCAGTACGACATGAGCGACTTCAACGCGCTGGTCGGGGCCATCACCCACGGCTACGCGTCACCAGACCTCCTACCCGCGGTCAGCTTCCTCAAGGCCCCCGGGTACCAGGACGGGCACGCCGGGTACTCCGATCCCATCGACGAGCAGCAGTTCGTGGTCGACGAGATCAACGCGCTTCAGCACACGCCAGACTGGTCGAGCACCGCGGTCGTCATCGCGTATGACGACTCGGACGGATTCTATGACCACGTTTTCAGCGGCGTGCACAACCCGTCGAACACCTCGGGGGTGGCGGTGCCTCCCGGTCCTCAGGACTTTCTCAACGGCACCGGCCTTTGCGGATCATCGACGGCCACCCCGCTCGCGGGACAAAACGGTCGTTGCGGGTACGGGCCGCGCCAGCCGTTCCTCGTCATCTCTCGCTTCGCGAAGCAGGGCGCTGTCGACCACACGCTCACCGACCTGAGCTCGGTCACCAAGTTCGTCGAAGACAACTGGCACCTGTCGAGGATCAACGGCTCGTCCGACGCCATCGCCGGTTCCCTGAACGGCATGTTCGACTTCCGGCATGAAAACAACGGCGACAACTCGAAGCTGTTTCTTCTGGATCCTGTAACCGGGCAGCCGGCACAGAAGTCATAAGGAGGCATCTGAGTCAGCGCAAACAAGCGGGGGCCCGCGGTGGGCCCTCGCTTCATTGATCTACGACTAAGATGGGCCGCGTTCTTGGTTCGTTCGCGTAAAGGAGGCAAGAGATGCCGACAGTCCGCGCCAACAACGTGAACCTCTACTACGAGCAGCAGGGGACCGGGGAACCCCTCGTCCTCATCCCTTACCTCGCCGCCGACCAGGCGTGCTATGCGTTCCAGGTCGGCGATTACGCCAAGCATTTCACCTGCATCTCGGTCGATCTGCGTGGGGCCGGGCAGTCGGACAAGCCCGACAGCCCATACTCGACCGAGCTTTTCGCGGATGACGTTGCCGCTTTCATGCAGGCGATCGGAGTGGAGAAGGCCCACATCTCAGGGCTGTCGCTCGGAGCGGCGGTAGGGATGTGCCTGGCTTCCAAGCATCCAGAGAAGGTGAAGACCCTGTCGGTGCACAGCGGCTGGCCCAAGACCGACCCTTTCCTCAAAACGGTGGTCGAGACCTGGCAGGTCATGGCCAAGGGGCTCGGCAGCGTGCCCGACATGGTGATCGGCGGGATCTTCCCCTGGTGCTTCACGCCCGAGCTGTATGCCGCCAAGCCGGACTACATCAAGTCGCTCGCGGATTTCGTGCGCAGTCGACCCGTGCAGCCGGTCGACGCATTCATGCGTGAGTCGGACGCGGTGATCAAGCACGACTGCCAGGCTGGGCTGAGCCGCATCAAGGCTCCGACGCAAATCACCTTCGGCCGCCACGACATGGTCACCTCGACGCGGTTCGCGGACACGCTGCACGGCCAGATCAAAGGCTCGGAGCTCCATGTCTTCGAAGACTGCTCCCACGCTCCGATTTACGAGAACGTGGCGGCGTTCAACCAGACGACCCTGGCCTTCCTGCAGAAGCACTCGGGGTGATCAAGGGTCGGACTTGGTCGCAGTCTCGCAATATCGGAGACCCCTCGCCGTTTAGCTAGGACGGAGAAGACCTCAGGAGCAGGGCCCGCGCTTCCTCCCCTTCGATGCAGGGCCGCTGCTCCGAACAGCCCGGCGGGCGCCCCTCCCAATTTGCCCGCCGGGCCCACTCGCCCATCGATCTCGGGGCTACTGACCGACCAGGCGGATCGTCCAGAAGTCGGAAGAGAGGCCCGGCTGGATGAGGTACGAGTAGGGCAGCGTGAAGTAGCCCTTCATGCCCCAGTTGGCGCCCCACGAGTTGCGGACGATGAACCACTGCGCCGCGTCGTCATAGCCGACCGCCATGACCGCATGCCCGCCCACGGGCCGCTCCCCCCAGCCGGGCGTCGGAGCGTGTCCGGTCTTGGCGACCGTCGCGCTCTCGAAGCTCTGGTAGACCGTGAAGCCGAACACGAAGGGATAGCCCGACGCGAGACAGCCCTTCATCTGGTTCATGTCCTGCGCGAGGCTCTGGTATGAGATGGCGCGGTCGAGCTGCGCGTCGCTGTACGCCCTCATCGAGGGCTTGCTGGTGAACTTCGCGATCACGTACGGCCACTCGGGCTCGGGGCACACGCCCTGGCTCGCCACCGACTTGATCCCGTCGCGGAGCTGCGCGCCGCTGTCCGAGCGGACGGTCCCCTCGATGACGCGCTCGTTGTAGTAGATGAAAAGGCGCGAGGGGACGAAGTCGGTCATCCGCTGCTTTCTGCGCTCGAACTCGATGGCGCCCGCGATGGCGTTCGCCGTGCAGCTGCCGAGCTGTCCCTGGTTGTAGACCTTGGGGCATCGGCGGCGGAGGTCGGCGCGGTTGGGAAGGGCGGTCAGGAACTCGGCCGGGGCGGCGTACATGTGGTCGCGCTGGTCGGGCTGGTCGGGGATCCACCCGTAGCGGGCGATTTTGCGTGGTCTGGTCATGGCGCCCTTAATGTACCGCCCCACCTCTCCATCCGGACCTCCGGGCACCTACCCCACCCACTTCCCCGCTGTGCGGGGAAGTACCGGCCGCAGGCCGGGGATGGGGAGATCCAACCGTCTGGCACCCTCCCGATTTGCACCTCCCCATCCGGCCCTTCGGGCACCTACCCCGTGCTGGACGCGCGGGGTCCCCGAAGGAAGTGGGGAAGTGACAGTTCTTGGACCTCCCCATCCGGCCCTTCGGGCCACCTTCCCCACTGGTGGGGAAGTGACAGTTCTTGGACCTCCCCATCCGGCCCCTCGGGCCACCTTCCCCACTGGTGGGGAAGTGAGATCTCAACTTCCCCGCTTGCGGGGAAGTACCGGCCGTAGGCCGGGGATGGGGAGGCCCAACCTGACTTACACGTAGGCCCAGGTCGCCACGCTTGGCGAGTCGCCGACGTAGGCCTCGACCCCGCGCGGGAACCGGTGCGCCTCCAGCGTGATCGCCGTCGCGCGCGCATGGCCCTCCAGGATCACCAGCCTTCCGTCCGGTCGCCGCAGAGCGATGATCTCCGGCACCTTCTTTTCCGAGTGACAGATCCCTGAAGCGAGCGACAGCACGACCATGTTGGTCTGGTCGCCGGTGAACATATGGCCGACATTGGTCGCGCCCTCGGTCACCTTGCGCGTGACCGGCGCGAGGATCACCCACGCGCCGCTGTGCCTGGCGTACAGCATTTCCCCGACCTCCTCTGTGGTGAGGCGGAAGCGCCGCCACTGGATGTCGTTGGCCAGCCCCTGGAAGCTGCCCGCGCCCATGCCGAACCCATGCGTCTTGGCGATGATCCGACGGCGCAGGGTGTTCTGCTCTGCGTCCTTCAGGTTTGGCGAGCGCGCGGCCTTCAGCGCCATCGAAAGGTAGGCCGGGTTGGGCGGATCGCCGACGATGTACTGCTGAAAGTCGAGCGACTCGATCTCGGCCTGCAGCCAGGCGAGGATCACATGGTCGTCGGTCACCGCTCCCAGGTCGTCCATCGACCAACAGCGTAGCGTCGCCGGGTTGGGTCAAACTAACTAGCGATGGCGAAGTCACAAAAATGGGTCTACCAGTTCAAAGAGGGGTCCGCGGCGATGCGCGACCTGCTCGGCGGCAAGGGCGCAGGCGCGGCCGAGATGACGCGGGCAGGCATGCCCGTTCCTCCCGGCTTCACGATTACAACTGAAGCCTGCCGCGCGTACCTGGCCCACGGCGGCAAGTTTCCACCGGGCCTTTGGGACCAGGTGACCGCGGCCCTCAAGGTCCTGGAGAGGAACGCCGGCAAGAAGTTCGGCAACCCGAAGGACCCGCTGCTGGTCAGCGTGCGCTCGGGCGCGAAGTTCTCGATGCCGGGCATGATGGACACGGTCTTGAACCTCGGCCTCAACGAGGACACGGCGAAAGGCCTCGCGCAGCTCACGAAGGACGACCGGTTCGCGCTCGACGCCCGGCGCCGCTTCATCCAGATGTTCGGCAAGACGGTGAAAGGGATCGAAGGCGACAAGTTCGAGCACTCACTGGTCGAAGCCAAAAAGCGCGCCCGGGTCAAGACCGACCCCGAGCTGAAGCCAGCGCAGCTGCGGCCTCTGGTCTCGCGCTTTCTCTCCATATACAAGGAAGCGACACGAACCGAATTTCCATCCGACCCTGTCGAGCAGCTACGCGAGGCGATCGAGGCGGTGTTCCGCTCCTGGAACACGGAGCGGGCGAAAACCTACCGCAAGATGGAGCGCATCTCCGACGACCTCGGCACGGCCGTCAACGTCCAGATGATGGTGTTCGGCAACATGGGCGCGACGTCGGGCACCGGCGTGGCGTTCACCCGCAACCCCATCACGGGGAAAAGGGAGCTGTACGGCGACTACCTCGCCAACGCGCAGGGCGAGGACGTGGTGGCGGGGCAGCGCGACACGGAGGAGATCATCGCGTTGAAGCGCCACATGCCGAAGGTGTACGCACAGTTCGATCGCTATGCGCGCCAGCTCGAGAAGCACTACAAGGACGTGCAGGACCTCGAGTTCACGATCGAGCGCGGAAAGCTCTACATGCTGCAGACGCGCTCGGCCAAGCGAACTGGCGAAGCGGCGGTGAACATCGCGGTGGACATGGTGAAAGAGCGCCTCATCACCAAGAAAGAGGCGGTTGCCCGGGTCGAGCCGCGGCAGCTGGAGCAGCTGCTGTTTCCGCGCGTCGACCCCAACGCCAAGGTGCACCCGCTCGCCAAGGGCGTGCCGGCCTCACCCGGCGCGGCGTCCGGCAGCGCCGTGTTCGATGCCGACACGGCCGTGGAGTGGGGCAAGCAGGGCAAGGCCGTGATCCTTGTCCGCGTGGAGACCAACCCCAACGACGTCCACGGCATGGTCGAGGCGAAAGGCATTCTCACGCAGACCGGCGGCACGGCGAGCCACGCGGCGCTGGTCGCGCGCGGCATGGGCAGGCCGTGTGTGGTGGGCGCCAGCTCGATCAACGTCGACGTGCGCAAGCGCGTGTTCTCCGCGAGCGGGACGACGATCAAGCAGGGTGACCAGATCACGATCGACGGCACGACCGGCGACGTCTACGTCGGCAACGTGCCGACGATCGAAGCGCGCTCGCTCAGCAAGCATCCTGCCGCGAGCGCGATCCTGCGCTGGGCGGACGAGTTCCGCCGCCTGGAGGTGTGGGCCAACGCCGACTACCCGCGCGACGCGATCAAGGCGCGCGAGAACGGCGCGCAGGGCGTGGGGCTGTGCCGGACGGAGCACATGTTCATGGAGCAGGAACGGCTCCCGGTCGTGCAGGCGATGATCATGGCCACCACGACCGAGGACCGCGAGAAGGAGCTGGCCAAGCTCCTCAAGATGCAGCGCCGCGACTTCGAGGGCATCTTCAAGGCGATGGCCGGGCTGCCGGTGATCATCCGGCTGATCGACCCGCCCCTGCACGAGTTCCTGCCGAGCCTGGAGGACCTGATCCGCGAGACCACGCATCTCAAGGACACTGGCGAGAACCCGGCCCGCTTGAAAGAGCGCGAGAAGATCATGGCCCGCGTCGAGGAGCTGCACGAGGCGAACCCGATGTTGGGCCTGCGCGGAGTGCGCCTGTCGATCCTCTACCCGGAGATCACCCGCATGCAGGTGCGGGCGATCATGGAGGCGGCTTGCAACCTGCGCAAGCGCAAGATCGACGCGCGGCCCGAGATCATGATCCCGCTGGTCGGCACGCGCGCCGAGATGCACTTCGTGCACGAGCAGCTGAAGCCGGTGGCCGAAGCGGTGCAGAAGGAGAAGGGAGTCGCGGTGCCGTACAAGTTCGGCACCATGATCGAGATCCCGCGCGCGGCGCTGACCGCCGGAGAGATCGCCAAGGAGGCCGAGTTCTTCTCGTTCGGCACCAACGACCTGACCCAGATGACGTTCGGCTACTCGCGCGACGACGCTGAGCGGCACTTCATCGTCCGCTACCTGGAGAAGAAGATCCTTCCGCGCAACCCCTTCGAGACGATCGACGAGGACGGTGTGGGGCGGCTCATGGCGATCGCGGTCAAAGAGGGCCGCAGGACGCGCAAGAACCTGGAGGTCGGCATCTGCGGCGAGCATGGGGGAGACCCCGAGTCGATCCACCTGTGCCACAGGCTGGGCCTCAACTACGTGTCGTGCAGCCCGTTCCGCGTGCCGGTGGCGCGCCTGGCGGCGGC
>JBAUTF010000179.1:0-23132 GCA_049582065.1 Candidatus Dormiibacterota bacterium
TGGCCATGTACGCGATCGCTGCCGGGCGAAGCACAACCAACCCTCTTCATGGTGCTGCCTACGAGGAGGCCACGCTCCGACAGGCAAAGACTTAAACCGGCTCTGGCGGCGATCCTGCTCGTCATACTGCGGTGATTGCGTAACGTGCGTCCTGATCCCCGCTCGGGCTCGCCCCGCGAGAATGAGCCTGAGATCACAGCCCCGATCACTGGGGTCGCGGTTTCCGCGTGGTCGTTAGACCCGAAACGGCGCCGCCGCTACCTGCAGATCGCGTTCGGCATTGGTGCGCTGCTGACGGCGATCATCGTGCTCTACCTTCTACGGGACTTCGTCGGCGCCTTCGTGCTGGGCGGCGCAATCGCCTTCCTCATTCAGCCGGGAGTCACCTACCTCGTCCGCGCCGGCCTCCCCCGGATCCTGGCCATCGCGATCATCTTCGTCGTCATCATCGTCGTCCTGGCCGGCCTGGTCCTACTGATCGTCCCGCTCGGCGTGAACGAGGTCGCCCAGCTCCAGGTCCAGGCTCCAAGCCTCGCCGCGGCCGCCCAGGATCGCATCAACAGCCTCCAGGGTTCGCCGATCCGCATCTTCGGCTTCACAGTCGACCTCAAGAGCACCACCGAGTTCATAAATTCACACCTCAAGGACTACTTGCTCGGTCAGTTCGGCAACGCCCTCACCATCGGGATCACCGCCCTGACCACGATCCTGCAGATCGTCCTCATGTTCATCGTGGCTTTCCTGCTCTCGCTCGACGCCCAAGACGCCCGTCGTGACCTTCGCCGGATCGTGCCGATGGACTACCGCACCGATTTCGACCAGATCTGGCGAAAAGTCAGGAAGATGCTTTACGCCTACTTCCGCGGGCAGCTCATCATCGCAGCCCTCATCGGAATCCTGTCCGGCGTGGCCTGTGCCGCCCTCGGCCTCGCGGACCCGGTAGCCCTCGGCCTCATCGCGGGGATCACGGCGCTCATCCCCTACCTCGGACCGTTCATCGGCGCGGTGCCGGCCATCCTGTTCGGCCTCGCGGCCGGACCCCTCAAAGCGCTGGCGATCGCGGCCCTGTACTTCGCGATCTCCAACATCATCCTCAACTTCGTGTATCCGAAAGTGATGGGAGACGCTGTCCGCCTCCCGCCGATCCTCGTCATCGTCGCGTTCATCGCCGGTTTCAGCTGGGCAGGCATCCTTGGCATGTTCGTTGCTGTGCCCATCGCCGCGACGCTGCGGATTCTCTTCGACCACATCTACCCGCGCCTCTACGAGAGACCGGTTTGAAGATCGCCATCCTGTCGGACATCCACGCCAACTGGCAGGCGCTGGAGGCGGTCTTGCGTGACTGTCCGCCTGTCGACCGGACGCTGTGCCTGGGGGACGTCGTCGGTTACGGGGGAGATCCAAAACGCTGCGTCGATGAGCTGGTCAAACGAGGGTGGCCGACGCTTGTTGGCAATCACGACCGTGCCTGCACCGATCCCGAGATACTGGAGTGGTTCAACGAGGATGCCGCTTCAGTCGTTCGGTGGACCATCGACGTGCTCGGCGACGAAAGGTTGGACTGGCTGCGCCATCTTCCCGACAGCCAGGTCGAGCACGACGTGCTTCTCGTGCACGCGAGTCCTCGCGACCACATCTACGAGTACGTCCTGGACACGGCTGTTGCGCACGCGAATCTCGAGCTACTCAACGGCGGCCTGTGCTTCCACGGGCATACGCATGTGCCGGGAATCTTTAGGGTGTCGAATGGCGCTGTCGCACACGACTACCGCGTCGACACCTTCAGACTCGACGGTCCGGCGCTCATCAATCCGGGAAGCGTCGGGCAGCCGCGCGACGGGCTGCCGACCGCAAGCTACGGCATATGGGATGTCGACCTCGGAGCATTCGAGTTCCGTCGGGTGCGCTACGACATCAAGGGCGCGCAACGAGCGATCAGGAAAGCCAAGCTTCCCGAGCGCTTCGCCCTTCGCCTCGAAACTGGACGATGAACCCGAGTCGCGCCGCACGATGGTTGCGCCGCGGCTATGCGGCCGCCACTGGCGCCGGCCTCGGCTCCTTTGCTTTCTGGACCGCCTACTGGTTCACGTTTATCCGCGGAGACCTCAAGGGACCGGACTTCTTCTCGTTCTATGCGGCCGCGAAGCTGTTCGTCCTGAAGGGAGGATCGGCGGTGTACAGCCTCGCACTCCAGAAGCAGTTCGAGCTCCAGGTCACAGGCCAGCCCCCAGCACAGTTCATCGTGCTGCCTTACTACCATCCGCCCTACTACACGCTGCTGATCGCGCCGTTGGCCTACCTCGACTACCGCGGCGCGTATTACGCGATGGCGGCGTTCAACCTTGTCCTGGTTGCCGCGCTGATCGCGATCCTGGTGCGCACCAGTCTCAGAGTCCAGGGTCGCGCGGTGATCGTCGCCGCGTGGATGATCGCCGGTTTCTTTCCATTGTTCGTCACACTGCTGCAAGGCCAATCCGACCTGGTCGTTCTCGTACCTCTCGCCGCGGCATACGCGGCATGGGCCCGAGGGCGACACGGCTGGGCTGGAGTGTTCAGCGCCCTCGCGCTGGCCAAGCCGCAGCTACTCTTGCTCGTGCCCGTGCTGTTCATCGCAAGAAGGGCATGGCGCGCGCTCGCTTCGTTCGCCGGTGCCGTCCTTGCCCTCGGCCTGCTTTCAGTCATCACGTTCGGGCTTGGAGCAGTCATCGGTTATCTGGGACAGGTCGGAACCTGGGCGATAGGCGGCCGCCTACCGACCAGTGGACAGCTTGTCTACACCGACACCGCCATCTACTCGCTGCGCAACATCCTCGACGCCCTGAGCGGCGGCGAGCAAGCCGTGGGGTTCGCCGTTCTGCTGTTGCTCCTTGCGCTCGTTGCGCTATCGCTCAGCTGGCGTCCAGACAAGCCGCGCCTGGACTTCGGCCTCGCCATCGCGGCTTCGCTCGTGCTGAGCCCGCATCAGAACATCCACGACCTTGCCCTCCTGGTGATCCCGGGATTCGCCCTGGCCGACCTGGCCCTCGCCGGCGAGCTGCGCTGGCCCTACATCGCACCTGCCGTCCTCTTCTTTGCCTACGCCGTGATCGACCTAACCCTTGCCATCAACTACTGGGCCGCGGCAGTCGGAGCGCTTGCGGTGGCGGCGTATATGACCGCCGAGCGTATGGCTGTGCGCCCCGAACCGATCCCTCTTGGCGAGCTGAGCTGGAGTGGCCCGCGCCCGCGTCGTGTCATCGTGCTGCCCGCCTATCGTGCAGCCAAGACGCTGGTCGAGGTCGTCGGCGATATCCCACAGGGACACGCCGACCGGATCCTCCTCGTCGATGACGCCAGCGCCGACGCGACTGTCAGCGTCGCGACCGCGCTCCATCTCGACGTCATCAGGCACCAGCAGAACCTCGGTTACGGAGGTAACCAGAAGACCTGTTACCGCACCGCGCTCGAGATGGGCGCCGACGTGGTCGTCATGCTGCACCCCGACGGCCAGTACGACCCGGCCATCATCCCAAATCTCTGCCGGGTCATCGAAGGCGGCGAGGCGGATATCGTGCTCGGATCGCGCTGGCTTGGACTGGATCCGGCCAAAGCCGGGATGCCGTGGTGGAAGCGGCTCGGCAACCGGTTTCTAACCGCTGCCGAGAACCGTGTGTTGGGTCTGCAGCTGTCCGAGTACCACACAGGCTACCGGGCCTATTCGCGGCGCTTTCTCGAAGCCGTCCCCTTCCTGGAGAACAGCAACGATTTCGTGTTCGACACGCAGGTTCTGATCCAGGCCGCGACCTTCGGTTTCAGGATCGGCGAGGTGCCGGCCATCGGCCAATACCACGAAGGCGCGAGCTCGATCAGCTTCATCACATCGACCGTCTACGGGTTGAAGACGCTGGGCGCATTGTTTCGCTATGTCGCGCACCGCGCCGGATTCACGAGCGTGTGGCTTACTCCTGCCTCACACTCCGACGAACAGGCGCTTCCGATAGGCCAGGTAGCCCACCACAGCAACGTTCAGTAAAAGCGCACCGGCCTTGAAGAAGGTCGGGCGATGGACGACCTCGAAGGCCTCGTATGGAATGAGGATCCCGGTCGCGATGACAGTGAGGTATTCGGCCCATCGGCGGCACAGCGCCAAGCCCACGCCCTCAGTTCCCTCGAGCAGGGCGTACAGAATGGCGCCGACGGCCAGCACAGTCACGTGGCTCAAGTTGCCGATGAGGAGAAGCAACCTGAGCAGGACCTGGATGATCAGGCTGTGGCCGACATTGAGGTTCAGCTGGTCCTGGGCATAGGCGGCCCAAACGGCGAGCCGGCCGTCCTCGCCGGCATCCATGAGGCCGATGGCGAGAGCGATCAACACGATCGATTTGACGATGCGCTCGACAATGATGACCTTGATGAACGCGTCATGCTCGCCGCCGGCGCGGCCGAGCTCCGTCCAAAGCCGCCGGAGGTAGGGCTGGCGGGGTCTTTTGACGTCGACCTCGGCCATCAACGTGACCTTAACAACCTGGGTTGGCCAACCCAGCTGGGTACGGTAGCCTGCTGGATAGGTTGCGCTGGGAGAGGGAGGGCACGCGAAGCGCACGCCCGCTAGTCGGGGTGCTCTCGGTGCTCCCGGAACAGCATCACCCGGCAGTTGGCGTTCTTCAGCACGTAGGGCACGGTCTTGCCGAGGTTGAACTCCCCGAACCGGCGCTTGTAAGGCAAACCCATAACGATCAGGTCGGCGCCCCACTCGACCGCCTCGTCGACCAGGGCCGGTCCCGTGTCTCGCGCCTGCACCAGCTCGGTCTCGACCGGCAGCTGGGAAGAGGCCGCCAGCTTCTCCACCTCGTCGAGGATCTGCTCCCCGCGCTCCACCACGTCGTCGAGCACCGCCCCGAGCGGCAGCGCCCGGTTCACCTCGATGATGTGGACCCCGTACAGCCGGCCGCCCTGGGGATCGGTCATCCGGCACGCCAGGCGCACCGTCTCGGCGTCGATCGCCTGGCCGCCAACTGCGACCAGCACCTTTCTCGAGGTCGTCGGGTGGGTATGCGGGCCGTGCGAAGCCATCAGTGCTGCGGTCCGCGCCGGACCCGGCGGATCAGGACGTAGCCTCCAAACCCAACGCAGACGATGCCGGTGGCCCCGGCGACCTCCTGAGAGAGAAGGTCCATCGCCCGGTGCCCGGCCAGGTACGCGAAAACCCACAGCCCGATTCCAAGTGCCATGACGCCCATGAACGTGAAAGGGAAGCGCACGCGAGCCATCCTAACAAGCCCGGGCGAGGGCTCTCCAACGTCGTCTCTATAATCAACCCGCCTTGAAGCTAGTGGTCGTGGGGTGTGGTAGGGTCGGATCGCAGATCGCGGCCGACATGGACCGGGCCGGCCACGAGGTGGTGATCGTCGACCGGGACCCCAATCAGTTCTCACGGGCTTCCTCCCGAGGCGTACTGACCCGTGACTTCAAGGGCGATCAGGTGGTCGGCAACGGCACGGACGCCGACGTGCTGCGCCGCGCGGGAGTTGAGCACGCAGACGGATTCGTCGCGGTCACAGAAGGCGACAACCGCAACATCATGGCGGCGCAGATCGCCAAGCACGTCTTCAAAGTTCCACACGTCGTCGCGCGCATCTACGATCCCGAGCGAGCCGACGCCTACGAGAAGCTTGGCCTCCACACCATCTGCCCCACCATCGAGGGCGCCAAGCACATCGAGAAGATGCTGTTGGAAGGCAGGTAGGCGCGTGTACGTGATCGTGGTCGGCGGTGGCACGGTCGGCTACTACATGTCGCGCGACCTGGTCGAGCGTGGACACGAGGTCACGCTCATCGAGAAAGACGCTCGCCGGGCGGACTGGCTCGAGACACAGCTCGGGAGCATCGTCATGCGCGGTGATGCGTGCGAGGTGAAGTTTCTTTCTCAGACCGGCATCGAGCGCGCCGACGCCATCGTCGCGGTCACTGCGGACGATGAAGACAACCTCATCGCCCTGCAGATGGCCAAGCGACATTTCCGCGTGAAGAAGACGATCGCCCGCGTGAACAATCCATCCAACGTCGAGATCTTCAAGATGCTCGGCGTCGATGAAGCGGTCTCGGCGACGGACGTTCTGCTCGGAGCTCTCGAACCGCCGATAACGACCTGAGAAAAGAAAAAGGACCGCCCCGTTCGGAGCGGCCCTTGGTCGAAGCTCTTGTTACGTGGCCTTGCCGATCTTGTAAATCTTGGTGCCGCAGTGTGGGCATGTCCCAACTGTTGCCGGCTTGCCATTCTTCATCGTGATCGGCTGAGGGTCTTTCATTTCGACCTTTCTCTTGTCCTTCAAGCAGTAGCCTTCCAACTAGTCACCGTCCTTATACGAGATTCTGTTCGGGGTCGGACTTGCCCATTCTAGGGGCGCGTCTTTGCCCAGCACAACCCCAGTTCAGGTCGAATTCAGCGCTCGGGTTCAAAAGAAGGCCCAAAAGCGGCCCGAAACGGCCCCTCAAAAGCCTGTTTTGCGGCCGCTCCAAACAGGACAAAGCGGACCTCTTCGGGTTCCCAACCCTGCTGTTGCGCGGTGCGCAAACATGCGGCCATGACGCGCGCGCATTGAACCAATGGAAAACCTGCGATGCCTGTGCCGACTGCGGGGATCGCGATGGTTTTCACGTCGTTGTCGCGGGCCAGCCGAAACACGTGGTCCATCGACGACTTCAACGACGCCGTCGTCGTCCGTCCTCCGAGACCCATGCTCGCGGCATGAATGACGCGGCGCGCGGGCAAGTCGCCGGCGCCGGTGATCGCCGCCTCTCCCACTCTGATGGACCCATGCGCGTCGCATTCCGCCTGAATCGCAGGTCCACCTCGGCGGAGAATCGCGCCTGCGACTCCCGCGCCGAGCACCAGGTCGCTGTTTGCCGCGTTGACGATCGCGTCGACATCCTGCTCCACGAGGTCGCCCTCGATGATCACGATTCGCGGCGCATGCATTCGTGGACCTCCGCGACACGTTCTTGTAGGTGTTTCGACCTCGCTGTCCCGATGCCGCGCGTCCCGATCGATTCGATGGCGAGCGACGCACAAGCGACCCCGTACGTGAGCGCGTCCACGAGACCGGTGCGCTCCGCTCCCGTGCTGACCCAACGTGCAAGCATGCCGCCTGCCAGCGCATCGCCTGCACCGGTGGTGTCGATCACCGGCCGGCCTTTGACCGCGGGCACGTGGAAGCCGCCGTCGGCCGTGTACGCGGTGACTCCCGCCGCCCCTGCTTTCAACACGAGCCCGTCGAGCCACCACTGCCGGCGAAACTCCTCCGGCTCATGACCGCCCAGAGCGTCGAACTCCTCCTGGTTGCAGAAGAACCAGCCTGCCCGACCCAGCACGTCCTTCGACTCGGGAGGCGCTCTATGGACGTACGACAACATCGCATCAGCAGCGACCAATCGCGCTCCAGCGAGCCTCTTCATCGCCTGCGTCTGCCGGTCAGGGCGCATCGATCCGACGAAAGCCCAGCCGGCGAAGCCGTCCGGGATGGCGGGTTCCCAAATGTCATAGATGTGGTCGGTGCTGCCGAGGTCAACGTTTCGCCCAAGCTCCTGGTGGGCTCTCCAACGGTAGGTCGGCGCGTCGAGGACCTCGAGGCCCGTGGTGTCGATGGCGCGGCCTCCGAACAAGCGGGCGACCCACTGTGAGGCGTCGACCCCAACTGGGGCGACCACTTTGACAGGTGCGATCAGGCTGGCCGCGAGGGCGAAGTAGACGGCCGAGCCCCCGAGCTCCTCTTTGACCTTGCCGAACGGGCCGTCTCGCGTGTCCAGGGCGATCGAACCCGCGACGAGCAGCTCGAGAGGATCAGGCACGTCGCCCGGTGCCGCTGCTGGCCGTGACCACGTGCCGCGCGTATCTCAGCTTCTCCAGGAAATCCTGGGGGTCGCCGAACGTATCCATTTCCATCCAGCTCCGGCCCAGCTCGTGCGCGGAATGCGAGTCCGAGCCTGTGGCCACGACCTTCCCCAGCCCATCGGCGAGGCGCGCGGCCGCCTGGTTCGCAGCCGCGTCGCACCAGGGGTTGTAAGTCTCGATGATGTCGATGCGTTCTACGAGCTCAGCGATTCGCTCGGCTGAGAAGTTGGCGCGGTGCCGGTCGAGCGGATGCGGGATGTACGTTAGCCCGCCCATGTCGTGGATAAGGTCCATGACCTCTTCGGGGGCCAGATATGGAGGCACGCGAGAGGTGATGAAAAGTCCTATCACCTCGCCCTCGAGGGTCTTGACCTCCTCTCCGACGATCGCAAGCTCCGGGGCCATCTTCGCCAGTGTGAGCGCTCCCTCGACTGTGTTGTGGTCGGTGAGGGCGATGCGGTCGAGGCGGCACTCCTTGCAGCGCGCGATCAGGTCCTCGAGCGAGCTGCGTCCGTCGTGCGAGTAGTGCGAGTGAAGGTGGAGGTCGACCTTCACTGGATCGGAGCTAGACGGTCGCTTCTCTGAGCATCCGCTCGCGCGCGCGGGCGAACAGCGGAATCACTTCCGCGGGGCCGCGGCTGCGGCACGCCTGGTCCATCAACGCGGCCTGTGCGTCGTAGATGATCTCCATCACCGGTCCGGGGCGACGCTCGCGTCCCAGCCGTCCAGGCAACTCCGGGTGCGCGTGGCGGAGGACCACCATCAGTCGCGAGATCAACCAACCCGGGACGATGCGGATTTCCTGCACCAGGCACTCCTCAACCCAGTAGAGCAGCTCATCCGATTCCTGCAGCAGGTGACGCGGCGTCATCGCGCGCTTTCTCCGCCGATGCCAGCGCACGTCGCGCTCCTGCTCTTCGATGGTCTGCTGAAGCATGGCCTGAAACCCACTATATCAGCGGCTTGCCGCGACTCTACCTCTTGTGGGGTAGCACAATGTGCGCCATCCTCCGGCGGCCGGGACGAGATGAACCTGGCGGTCGAATGTCCACTCTCGCCACTGTTGGCGGACGCGATAGCGCATCACTAGCTGCGCGACGTTGCTGTAGGTGCGCTGATGCGCCTGGTCGGTCCAGCCTTCGAGGACCGCGACGCTGACCGTTTGCATGTCGAGCAGCTCCGTGCCGTCGTCGAGCCGGGGCATGTCGCGCATGAAGGCCTCGCGTCCTCCCCACGCGCGCTGAGCGTCCTCGGCAAGCATGTCCCACATCTCGTCGAACCTGCCTTCCATGTGCATCCTCATGAATCTCATCTCGAAGGTCGCCGGCGCGATCGAGCTGGGTGGCGGAGGGCGCAGCGGCTCGACAGGAGGAGGAAAAGCGGCAGCGCCCGCCATGCCGGTTCCCACCGACACGCTCACGAAGCGGCCGAAGTCGTCCGCGGGCCAGGTCGTGAACTGGCCGGCCACCCGGGTGAGGACCGCTTCGACCGCGGGCCAGCGCCGGAGCGGCCGAAATAACTTCTTGACCATTGGCGCTAGATGTAGTGTGATGTCCCCAGACTGTATACAGAATGTGGATAACTAGCAACCCCTTAAGGTCTCGCGCGCATCGACGCGCACGCCGTCAGGAAGGACGCGCGCCGTCAGGAAGGACGTGCGCCGGGCTGCCCGTGCTTCAGTCACCTCGATGCGGACACGCCAGGAGATGGGCGGGCATCTGGATCATTGCTGTACGGAGCCGGTTCGACCGGTGATCCGGATGGGGGCCGCGGCTTGGCGCGTGGCTCCCAGGCCTCAGCCTTTGCTCAATCGCCGCACGATCGCCGCCACCTCGGCGAGCGGGACCCCGACCGGGCATGCGGCAGCCGCCGCCTCCAGGTCGGGATCATCGCCTTCGATATCGGGCGACGCCGCACCGAGCCACGCGTAAAGGCGCATGTAGGAAGCCGCCACCTCCGGCAGGCGCGCCTTGCCCATCCGTCCCGCCGCCAGCGCGCATAGACCGCAGTTGATGCAGCCGACCATGCCGGGATGCCGCTCACGCTCGGCAGGCTTGAGCGCTTTGATGCCGTCGCCCGCATATGTGACGAGGAGGTCGTTCAGCTCCGAGCGCTGACGCGTGACGCGGCGGCGTGTCTGGTGCAGGCCATATGCCCACGCGAGCTTGACCAGCGAGTCGGCGCGTCCCATCAGACCTTAAGGCCTCTCATCGCGCCCTGCGCCATCTCCTCCTGCGCCCATCCCGCGTGGCCGAGGACCGGCGCGCGCCCGAGCCACGAACCCTGCACAAACTCGCGGGCGGCGTCGAACCTTTGGGCTGCGCTCCAGCCGAGTTCGCGGCCGATGACCTCTGCGGCGCGCATCACGCATGCGGCGCCGGCGCACGGACCGCCCGCGAGGCCAACCCGCCGAAACCCATCCGCCAGCGAGCGGACCTGCTCATGGCGCGTCGCGAAGATCAGCTCCGCCTCGGTGATCGGCTCACAGCGGCACAGCAAGCGGCCGGTGCCTCCTTCCTCGAGCACCTTGCCGGCGTTGGACCCGTGACGGGTCTGGAGCTTGATCGCCGCGAGCGCGGGGATGCCGCACCGGCGCGCGAGCTCGGCGGGTGGCTCGACGTCCGATTCGTTTCCGGGCAGGGGTCGCGTGGCGGTGGTGCAGGTCGCTTGATGGCCGAGCTTGCGGCAGACGGCATCCGAGGTCTGCTCCGCCATGAGCCGGTACATCGAAAGCTTGCCGCCGGCGATGGTGACGAACCCCTCGACGCCCTCGGCGGCGTGGTCGATCACCTCGTATTTTCGCGAGAGCTCGTCTTCGTATCGCCTCCATTTGTAGAGCGTTGGGCGCACGCCGGTGGTCGTGCGAACCGGGCGATACCGGCGGATCGTGGGGAACACCCTCTCGATTCCCTGCAGCAGGTAGTCGACCTCATCCTGCAGCACGTCGACCGAATCGAGGTCTCCGTAGAAATCGTCGTCAGTGGTCCCAAGCAGCGTGAATCCGCCGTGCGAGACCATGAGCAGGTCGCGGCCGTCGATCGACTCCGCGCTGACCGAGAAGTTGGAGATGCGGTGCGGGTAGACGATGTGGATCCCCTTGGCCGGCCGCAGCTGGACCGGCACGCCCGCCATGCCGCTCACCTCCGGAGACCAGGGTCCGGTGGCGTTGACCACAACGCGCGCGCGGGCCTCTGAGGTCGCGCCGTCGGGGCCGCGGTAGCGGACGCCGATCACCTTGCCTTCGTCTCGCACAAGGTCGGTGACCCGCGTGTGGTTGAGAGCGCGAGCTCCGTGCGCGATCGCGTCCTCGACGTTGGCGTAGACGAGCCGGTGCGGATCTACGCCCCATTCCTCCATGGTCACGGCGCCGATCAGGTCTGGCGTCAGGCCGGGCTCGGCCTGCAGCGCCTCTGACGGGCTCAGCCGGCGGTGTGGGTGCGCTTTCTTGAGTGGCTGAAAGCGGTCGTAGACCTCCATCGCGGTCTCCATTCGCTCGATGTTGTTGCGGTCGTGCGGGAGGACCGGGATGAGGAACACCACCCGATAAACCAGGTTGCGCGCGATCGAAACGATGTGGCCGGCATCTCGCGTCGAGGTCCGGGTGGTGTCCCAGTCGAACTCCAGGTAGCGAGGGCCACCGTGGATCATCCAGCTCGAGGCGCCGCTCGTACCGCCTCCCCAGTCGCCCTTTTCGAGCAGGAGCACTGAAAGACCGCGCAGAGAGAGGTCGCGCGCGATGCCCGCGCCGGTCACGCCGCCGCCGATCACGCAGACGTCGTGTGCGCTGGGTGGGCTCACGACCGGATACTAAAGCTGTCCGGCGCTTGAGCCACTAACCAGCCGCTTCGTGCTGCTTCTGGAACTCCTCGATGATGCCCTTGGCCAGGTGGGCCGGCATCTCCTCGTAGTGCGAGAACTTCTTGTGGAAGCTGCCCCGGCCCTGGGTGATCGACCGCAGGTCGAGGGCGAAGCGCAGCATCTCCGACTCGGGGACGGTCGCTTTGACCTGCTGGTAGCCGTCATCCGGTTCGGTGCCGAGGATCTTCCCGCGGCGGCCGTTGATGTCGGACATGATGTCGCCGAGGTTCTTCTCGGGCACCCGGATCGTTGCCTCGACCAGCGGCTCGAGCAGCACCGGCCCGGCATCGAGGGCGGCCCGGCGGATGGCCAGCGACCCTGCGATCTGAAACGCCATGTCGTTGGAGTCGACCGTGTGGTATTTGCCATCCACGAGCGTCACCCTGACGTCGACCATCGGGTACCCCGCGACCACCCCCTTGGCCATGTTGTCGACGATGCCCTTCTGGACCGAGGGCCGGAAGTTCTGCGGAATGGAGCCGCCGAAGATCTTGTCCTCCCAGACGAAGCCCTCGCCCCGCGCGGTGGGCGACACCTCGATGACGCAGACTCCGTACTGGCCGTGACCGCCTGACTGCTTGACGTGGCGGCCTTCGGCACGCGCATGGCCGTGCACGGTCTCGCGGTACGCCACGCGCGGGGTTGCCGTGGTCGCGTCGACGCCGTACTTGCGCTTCAGCTTCTCCAGGGTCACGTCCAGGTGCACGTCGCCAAGCCCCGCGATGACGAGTTGCTTGGTTTCCTCGACCCTCTCGACGTGAAGCGTCGGGTCTTCCTCGCTGAGCCGGGCGAGCCCGCTGGAGATCTTCTCCTCGTCGCCATGGGTCTTCGGCGTGATGGCCAGGCTGTAGGCGGGGCCCGGAAGCTCGAGGGGCGGCAGCGGGCCGCCGTCCTTCATGCCCAGGGTGTCGCCCGTGAGCGCATGGGCGAGCTTGGTTGCCGCTCCGATGTCGCCGGCTCGGATCTCGGTCGCCGCCACGTGCTCTTTGCCACGCGGGTAGAAGATCTGCGCCAGCCGCTCCTCGCCCCCGCGCGACAGGTTCGGCAGGTGCGCGTCGGCCTTGATCGAGCCGGCCACCACCTTGAAATAGCTCACGCGCCCGAACTGGTCGCCGCCCGTGCTGAAGATGAACGCCTTGGCGGGCTTGTCGGGCTCGACCACCGGCGGCGGCATGAGCTCAGTGATCGTCGACATCAGCGTGCGGACTCCGAGCAGCTTGGTCGCGGAGCAGCAGATCACCGGGGCCACCTTGCCCTCGAGGATGCCTTCCCGGAGGCCGCGCTGGATCTCCTCTTCGCTCAGGGTGCCGGCGTCGAGATACTTCTCGAGCAGCGAGTCGTCGCTTTCGGCGGCCGCCTCGATCAGCTGTCCCCGGTACTCGTCCACGCGCTTCTGCATGTCTTCCGGGATCGGCGCCTCGCCGCCCTTGCCGTCGGGGGTGGCGATGAAGGCCTTGAGGTGGAGAAGGTCGACGATGCCGCGGAACTCGTGCTCCGAGCCGATCGGCAGGTGGAGGGGGAAGGGCCGCGGCGAAAGGTGGTCGCGCATCGCGGCGACAGCGCCGTAGAAGTCGGAATTCTCCTTGTCCAGCTTGTTGACCACGACGATGCGCGGCTTGCTGCTCCGGTTGCATTGCTCCCAAGCGACCTCGGTGCCGACGGCCATCTGGGAGCTGGGTCCGACCACGACCACCGCGGCCTCCGCCGCGCGCAGCCCGCTCAGCACCTGCCCCGCGAAGTCGAAAAAGCCCGGCGCGTCGAGGATGTTGATCTTGTAGCCGTTGTGCTCGGCGAAGGCGACCCCGAGGTTGATCGAGATCCTTCTCTTCTGTTCCTCGGGCTCGAAGTCGGTGGTCGCCGTCGCCTGGTCGGTGGATCCGAGCCGCGGGACCGCGCCGGAGGCGAACAGCATGGCCTCCGCGAGCGTGGTTTTCCCGTCGTGCGAATGGCCCAGGAGAACCACGTTTCTGATCTTGTCGGGAGCGTAGTCGGTCGGCATCCGTACCCCCCACCACTGGCGGCCGCGGCAGTAACGGTACAAGTCTAAAGGCCCGGTGAAGTCGGCTCGCCGGCCGCCAGGTTTTCACCGATATCGCTTCTGGGTATGATCTGGAGCGAATGGCAAAGAGAACGGCGTCGATCGAAGAGGTGCTCGCCGCGGTCGAGTCCGCCCGCGACAAGGTGATGGCGGACGAGGTGAAGTCGCTCACCAAGCTGGGCATCCCCAAGGCGATGGCCTACCAGATGATCGCCAGCAGGTTCCACCAGAAGGTCGGAAACCAGGAAGAGGCCGAGCCGGACCCGTTCGAGGGCAACGCCACCTCCTGGGAAGAGATCGGCTAAATTCGCGGGTGAGGACAGCCGTCCTCCCCCGCGGGACCCCCTCCTCTCCCACAGCACGCCAGGAGGCGCTTGGAAAGTGAACGCTTGGGGTCGGCCGGAATCAATCCGGCCTGAGGCTCCACTGCGCAATCGGTTGATCTAGCTGGCGGGGTGTGAATCGCGCCCGCCGTCTTGCCCGGTTGCTCCGCATCCTTTCGGTGGTGATCGCGGAGCCCGGCCTCAATCCCCTCGAGCTCGCCGAGCGCGCCGGCGTCTCCGAGCGCACTCTTCGGCGTGACCTCGTCCAGCTGCGCGACCTCGGTTACGAGGTCGCCTACACGGGCGGCTACGAGGTACAGGAGAAGTTGAACCTCGAGGGCCGGACCGGCCACCGATCGATGGGAAAGGTGTACGAGCAGCACCTCGAGCTGGTGGGCAGTCAGCTGCCCAAGCGGCTGGCGGCGCAGGTGACCGAGGAGGTCGACTCCCTGGCGCCGGCCGTCATTGCGTCTCTGTTCGCGACCGCGATCGAGCGCCACGCCGGAGCGCCCAGTTGAAGCCGCTCGTCCTGATCCCGAGCGGCGAAGGCGACGCCGATTTCTTCTATGCGTGCGGCTTCGACGTCGAAACGGGCCTGTACATCAGGTTTGGCGAAGGGGACGACGTTCTGGTCGCGAGCCCTCTGGAGGTCGACCGAGCGCGGGTGCAGAGCCGGGCCGGCAACGTGCTCGTCGACCGGGAAGCCTATGTGCACGAGGGATGGGCCGGGCTCGCGGCGACGATGCTGCGAGAGAGGGGGATTGCCGAAGCGCGAGTGTCGCCCAACCTGCGCGCGGTGCACCTCGAGGACCTGCGTGCCGCAGGCCTCGAAATAGAGGTCGACCGAGAACTCTTCCGCGACGAGCGCCGTCGTAAGACGGCCGGGCAATCGGCGGCCATCCACGATTCGCAGCGCGCCGCCGAGGTGGCGGTGGTCGAGGTCGCTCGCAACCTGGCGCGGGCCGAGATCAAGGACGGCGAGCTGTGGCTGGACGGCAGCCGGTTGACCTCGGAGCGGCTCAACGCCGGCGCGCAGCACGCGCTCGCCGAGCTTGGCTTCGTGTGCCCGGACATGATCATCGCGGGATCTCCCGAATGCGCGCTGCCCCACTATCGAGGCGAAGGCACGATCAGGGCCAACGCGCCGGCGATCATCGACATCTTCCCGTCCAGCCGGAGCACGCACTACCACGGCGACCTCACGCGGACAGTCGTGGTCGGGGAGATCTCCGCCGAGGTGCGGCGCATGCACGCAGCGGCGGTGCAGGCGCTCGACGCCGGAATCGAGTCCATCCGAGCGGGCGTCTCGGGCCGCGACGTGCACAGGACCGTCTGCCACGTCCTCGTCGACCGGGGTTTCGGGACGACCACCAAGGGCTTTGAAGGTCCCGAGGGAGTGCCGAAGATGAATCACAGCACCGGGCACGGGGTCGGTCTCGACGTGCACGAGCAGCCCACCCTCAGGGAGGCTTCGGAAGACACCCTCAGCGCGGGCGACGTGGTCACGGTGGAGCCAGGCCTCTACCTCCTCGGCCTGGGGGGCGTGCGCGTGGAGGACACCGGCATGGTCACCAAGCACGGCTTCCAGAACTTCACGACGCTCACGCGCAGCCTCGACCCGCGCGACTATTTGTAAAGCAGCGCTTTACTATGGATCAGTCGATGACTGATGTCGAGACCCTCGGACAGCGCATCCGCCGCATCCGCCACGAGCGCGGCATGAGTCTGGCCAAGGTCAGTGGAGGCGATTTCAGCCGCGCGTTCTTGAACCAGGTCGAGTTCGGCCGGGTGCAGCCGTCGACCCGGGTGCTGCGCGTCATCGCGGTGCGGCTGGGCACAGACGTGAACTACCTGTTGGAGGGACGCGAGCCCGCCCTCGAGCGGGAGCTCGCCCTCGAAAAGGCCAGGGTCCTGTTGGAGCGAGGCGACGCAAAAAAGGCGCTGCTGGCGCTGCAGCCGGTTCTCGACTCGACCGAATGGCCCCTTGGCACGGACGCCCGCCTCTGCCAGGCCCAGGCCCTCTATGCCCTCGGTCGCTCGGAAGAAGCGGCCGCCACGGTCGCGCGCCAGAAGGCGCTGATCGCGGCCCGCTCGGACCGGCATCGCATGGAGAGGCTGCGCGCGATCCAGCGAGGCGAGCGCTTTGCGTTCAGCGGCGACGCCGTCAAAACCCATCTGCAGCTCGCCGACCGCGCCCAGCGCGCAGCCAACAACCGCGATGCGCTGGAGCACTACCGGGCGGCGCGAGTGCTGCTCGAGGCGGGCGCTACTCTCCGCTCGGGAAGCTGAACGCCGGCGGCGTCGACACCTGGGGCGGCGTGATCTCCAGCGTGATCACCTCGTGAGACTTTAGGACGATCGTCTTCGGGTCGCCGGCGAAGAGCTGCGGACCATGACCATCCTGGAGATCGATGTAGGTCAGGAGCTTTTGGTCCGGTGTCAGCGCGATGGTCGTGACGTGCGTCGAGTCGAGACTGGGGACGGCATCGCCGTTCAACCTTGCCCAGTTCGCCCAGACCGAGATGAACTGGCCCAAGGTGAAGGTCTGGGTGGCCGGGGACTCGATGTGGATTACGTTCTTGTCATTGGCGTGGACGTGCAGCCAGTAGAAGCAAGTCGTATTCCCGGAGGAGTCCATCATGATGCCGATGTTGTCCGGCAGGTTGACCACGTTGCCCTGGTACATGACCTGGAGTGCGGCGTGGTAGTGGACCTGCGTGTGCTCCAGGCTGTCGCACGGGATTCCCGCCACCGTGGTCGGTCCCGGCGTGGGCTTGTTGTTGGCATAGACGTAGACGATGAAGCCGATCATCAATGCCACCAGGATGCCGCCGACCGCGATCGGCAGCAGTGGGATGTCGCGTCCGCGGCTGGGTTTGACATTGGGCCGCTGGCCCTGCCTGGAGCCGCTCGGGCGCGTGGCGTTCTTCGGTCGGGTCTTGGCGGCCATGACCACGGTAGAATACCGATCTGACCTTTCTGGCCTCGGCCGGAGGCTCCCGCCTTCGATCGACCGAGGCCTGAACCCATAGGAAGGAGGCTCCCCGTTGAGGGAATACGAAGTTCTGTACATCCTCCGCGCTGACCTGGAAGACGACAAGGTCCAGGACGCGGTGAAGCGGGTGAACACCGTGATCGAGAGATCGGGTGGCACGATCGACCGCACCAACCTCTGGGGCAAGCGCAAGCTCGCCTACGAGGTCAAGCACCAGAAGGAAGGCTCTTACGTCCTCCAGGACTTCCAGATCGCACCCGAGCGCGTCCCTGAGCTCGAGTCCGCGCTGAAGATCACCGAGGAGGTGCTAAGGCACCTGATCGTGCGCAAGCCAGAGAAGGTTGCGGTACCCCCCGTCCCGCCGCCGCCGGCGGAGGTGGTGCTGGAGCCGATCGCGGTTGAATCGGAGGCGGTGGCCGAACCGGCGGGTCGTGCGGATCGGGAGGAGGAGTCGTAAATGTCGAACCTGAACAAGGCGCTGCTCATCGGCCGTCTGACCAAGGACCCGGAGATGCGTTACACGCCGAGCGGGACCGCGGTGACAAACTTCAGCATCGCCACCAACCGGTGGTCGACCGGTCCCGACGGCGAGCGGAAGGAGTTCACGGACTACCACAACATCGTGGCGTATCCGATCGGCAAGCGGAACCTGGCCGAGACCGTGGCGCAGTACACGCGTAAAGGCGCGCTCGTATTCGTCGAGGGCCGCATCCAGACGCGCTCGTGGGAGGGCCAGGACGGCCAGAAGCGGCGCGTCACCGAGATCATCGCCAATGACGTGCAGTTTCTCGAGCCGCGTGGCTCCGGCGGCCCCGGCGCAGGCGTTCCCGCTGCCCGCGGCGCCGGGGCGCCCATGCATGACGACATCCCCGCTCCGGACGACGCCCCGCGCGACGTCGACCCGGACGAGATCCCCTTTTAGGAGTTAGCGAATGGGAATGAACCGACCACCCCGCGAGCAGGGCTCGGGCGGCGGCCCGAGAGGGCCGAAGCGCCAGCACCGCAAGGTCTGCACCTTCTGCGTCGAGAAGATCAAGTACATCGACTACAAGGAGATCTCGCGCCTCCGACGCTTCGTCAGCGACCGCGGCAAGATCCTGCCGCGCCGAGTGACGGGCACGTGCGCACGGCACCAGCGGCCGTTGACCACGGCGCTTGAGCGCGCCCGCGCGATCGCGCTCCTTCCGTACACGACAGAGCAGCACTGAAAGCCTCCCCACCCAATGGGGAGGTCGGCCCGGCCCGGAGGGGAGGCCCGATAGAATTCAACGTGCCGCCGCAACCCGTCATTGGAGCGCGCCCATGATCTTCCAGACCCAGCTGCGAATTCCCGGACCGACGCCACTGCCTGAGCGGATCGTCCGGAGTATGAACCGGCCGATGATCGATCACCGAGGACCGGAGTTCGCGCAGATCCTCGCCGACATCACGGCGGGCGCCAAGCGCGTGTTCAAGACCTCCAACGACCTGCTGCTCCTCACCTCGTCCGGCACCGGGGGCCTGGAGTCGGCGGTGGCCAACCTCGTGTCTCCGGGAGATGAGGTCGTGGTGGCCCTGTGCGGGAACTTCGGTGAGCGCTTCGCGGCACTCGCGGCGGCGTACGGCGCCGACGTCGTGCGGCTCGAGTCCGAGTGGGGGCAGCCGGTCGACCCGGACGACCTCGCGCGCGTGCTCGAGAGCCACCCGAAGTCAAAGGTCGCCCTGCTCACTCACAATGAGACGTCGACCGGGGTGACCAACCCCCTGCGCGCGCTTGCGCGCGCTGCGCGCGATGCGGATCGCATCGTGGTCGTCGACGGGGTCAGCTCGATCAGCTCGATCGCCATCGATACCGATGCGTGGGGCATCGACGTCGCGGTCAGCGGCTCACAGAAAGGATGGATGGCGCCTCCGGGTTTCGCGCTGGTCAGCGTCAGCGAGCGCGCGTGGGCTCAGCAGGCGAAAGCCCGCTCGCCGCGCTTCTACTTCGACTGGAAAGAGGCCAAGACGTGGGCCGAGAAAGGCATGACGCCCTTCACCCCGGCGATCTCCATCGCGTTCGCGCTCCAGGAAGGCCTCCACATGCTCGAGGAGGAAGGGCTCGGCAACGTCTACGAGCGACACGCGCGGCTCGCCCGCGCGACCCAGGACGGCCTGCAGGCGCTCGGCTTTCAGCTCTTCGCGCAGGACGGGTATCGCTCCAACACCGTGACGTCGGCGCTGCCGCCCCCGGACCTCGACGTGGCTGCGCTGCGCAAGCTGCTCGACACCAGGTACGGCGTGGTGATCGCCGGCGGCCAGGGCAAGATGATGGGCAAGATGGTCCGAGTCGGGCATCTCGGCGCGGTTGCCGCCGGCGACGTCGTCCAGGTCATCTGGGCGATCGAGCAGGCGCTCGAGGAGCTCGACGTCGCGCCGGCGGACGGTCGCGGCGTGGCAGCGGTCACCAACTCGATGCAGGGCGTCGCCGCCGCGACACGCTAGTGCCTCGGATCCTGGTCGCGGACCCGCTGGCCGAAGACGGCCTGGAGAGGCTGCGCCGGGCGGGCGAGGTGACGGTCGTGAGCAAGCTCGCCGAGGCGGAGCTGGTCCAGCGCATCCCGGATTTCGATGCGCTCGTAGTGCGCAGCGAGACCAAGGTCACGGCATCGGTGCTGGAGGCCGGCCGCAACCTTCGAGTGGTCGGCCGCGCGGGGGTGGGGGTCGACAACATCGACGTCCCGGCCGCCACCCGCAAAGGCATCCTGGTCGTCAATGCGCCGCGCGGCAACATCGTCGCCGCCGCTGAGCACACCATGGCGCTGCTCCTCGCTGTCGCGCGGTGGGTCCCGCAGGCCGACGCATCGGTCCGGCGCGGGGAGTGGACGCGCGCGAAGTTCATCGGGACGGAGATCCGCGGTAAGACGCTCGGCGTGGTCGGGCTCGGCAACGTCGGCTCCGAGGTCGCCAAGCGCGCGCACGGGCTCGAGATGGAGGTCATCGCGTACGACCCGGTCGTGTCGGTCGAGCGCGCCGAGCTGTTCAACGTTCAGCTCGTCACGCTCTCCGAGCTGCTCGAGAGATCCGACTTCGTCACCGTCCACGTCCCGCTGGTGGATGCGAACCGCAACCTTATCGGCGCCTCGGAGCTGGCGCGGATGAAACCGACGGCGCGCCTGGTCAACACTGCGCGCGGAGGAATCGTCGACGAAGCAGCCCTTTACGAGGCCTTGAGGTCGGGGCGCCTCGCCGGCGCGGCGGCGGACGTATTCGAGAGTGAGCCGCCAGGCGAGAACCCGCTGCTCACCCTGCCGAACTTCGTGGCCACCCCGCACATCGCCGCATCGACGGTCGAGGCGCAGGCGTCGGTGGCATTCGACGTCGCCGAAGAGGTGGCGGCCGTCCTCGCGGGGGACCTGCCGCGGTTCGCCGTCAACGCACCCGCGCTGCCGCCGGAGGAGCTTGCCTACCTCCGGCCCTTCGCCGACCTGACCGAGCGCCTGGCGGCGCTACACGTGCAGCTTTTCGGAGGCCGCGTCAGCGCCATCGAGCTCGACTGCGAGGGCGAGCTGGCGGAGCACGACGTGGGCCTCCTGGTCGCGGCGGCGATCAAGGGGGTGCTCCAGCCGTTCACAGAAGACCGCATCAACGCGGTGAACGCCCGCCTGATCGCGGCCAATCGCGGCGTCAAGCTCGTCGAGCGCCGCAGCCGGGCCCGCGGCAGCTACGCCAGCCTGGTCACGGTCCGCATGCAGGACCACGAGATCGCCGGCACCGTCCTGATGGGCGAGCTGCGCGCCGTGCACATCGACTCGTTTCGCGTCGACCTGGTACCCGAGGGTCGCTTTCTCGTGAGCCGGCACGAGGACCGCCCGGGGGTGGTCGGCCAGTTTGGCACCATCCTGGGCGAGCACGACGTCAACATCGCGAGCATGCAGGTCGGGCGCGATGCGCCGCGGGGCCACGCGATGATGATCCTCGCGGTCGACGACCGAGTGCCGGAGGATGTGCTGGCGCGATTGCGGCAGGTCGCGGGCATGTCGGACCTGCGCTACGTGGAGCTCGCCGTCGTTGGGCAGGGGCGGTCCGATAGCTGACGTCCGCGCTCTGCCCGGCATTCGCTACCACCGCGCGAGAGCAGGCGACTCGAGCATGCTGGTGGCGCCGCCATACGACGTCATCCCGGAATCGGAGCTGCCGCGGTATCGATCCCTCTCGCCGTACAACGTCATCCGGCTGATCCGTCCCGGCAGCGACTACCAGGCAGCTGCGGCCACCTTCGAAAAATGGACGCTTGACGGTATCCTCCAGTCCGACCCGCCATCCATGTACGTCCACGAGGTCGAGTTCGACGGCAGGCGCCGGCGCGACCTCGTCGCCGCGTTGCGGCTGCAGCCGTACGAGGACCGGGTGGTCCTTCCCCACGAGCGCACGCACCGCGGGCCCAAGGAGGACCGCCTCGCCCTGCTCCGCGCGACGGGCGTCAGCCTCGAGCCGCTCTGGTTCATATATGAGGGACGAGGCACCGACCTTGCCGCGACGATTGAACAGGTGGCGGCGCGGGCGCCCGCGGACTCGTTCACCGGGCCGGAGGGCACCCAGCATCGGCTGTGGGTGATCTCCGACCCAGCCATCCACGCAGGCGTCCACGCCGCCTTCGAGCGGTTGCCGGTCCTGATCGCCGACGGCCACCACCGCTACGAGACCACGCTGACCTACTCGCAGGAGGTGGGCGGCCACGTGGATGCGGCCTCGCGATTCACCCTGGCCCTGCTCACCGACCTGGACGACCCGGGGTTGGAAGTGCTGCCCACCCACCGCGTGCTGAAATCGGGTGTTGCGGTCACCGGAGGCGAGCCGAAAAGCTCGCTGGGGGAGACGCTGGCCGCCCTGCCGGGAAGCGTGGCGGCCGGTATCTACCGGGACCACCGGTTCCAGGTGATCCGGTTGGAAGGGGAGGTGCCGGTGGTGGAGTTACATGAGCAGGTCATCGACAACATCCTCGGCAAGCGCAACCCGGAGGAGCTCCTCGTCTACACACGCGACGCGGCAGAGGCTGTGCGCTGGGTGGATGAGGGCGTTGGCGCTGAAGCGTTCTTCCTCAGCCCGCCCGACCTCAGGCAGGTTTTGAAGCTCGCCCAGGACGGGAAGACTCTTCCTCAGAAGAGCACGTATTTCCACCCCAAGCCGCCCTCCGGGATGGTGTTCCACCGGCTGGATCGAGACCGGACTCTATAGTTAGGAATCCAAGTACCATGCCAACTTACGGTTACCGGTGTGGCGCGTGCGGCCACGAGTTCGAGATCCAGCAGAGGATCTCCGCCGAGCCTCTCAAGGTATGCCCGAAATGCCAGGGCCCGCTGTCCAAGATGCTTTACGCGACCGGTGTGATCTTCAAGGGCAGCGGCTTCTACAAGACCGACTACAAGAGCACCAGCTCGAGCTCCTCGTCCAACGGCTCGGAGTCGGGGTCTGAGAGCAAGTCGGACAGCAAGTCGGACAGCAAGTCAGAGACGAAGTCCGAACCGAAGTCGGACACCAAATCGGAAGGCAAGACTGAAGGCAAATCGGATTCCACCACGGAGAAGGCTTCTTAAATGTCTGACATCCAAGCGGTTACCGACGCTGAGTTCGAAAATTCGGTCCTGAAGTCGAGCGTCCCGGTCCTAGTCGACTTCTGGGCGACGTGGTGTGGACCGTGCCGCATGATCGCTCCCATCGTCGAGCAAATCAAGGGCGAGCTGGGGGACAAGGTCAAGGTCGTGAAGATGGACATCGACGAGAACCCGTCGACGCCGATGAGCCTCGGGATCATGTCGATTCCGACGGTGATCATCTTCAAGAACGGCAAGCCGGCCGAGCGGACGGTCGGTTATCGCCCGAACATGAAGGGCGATCTGAAGGCGAAGCTCGAAGCGCTAATCTAGCCCGGCACACCCCACGGACTCGGAGGCTTCGCCGTGAGTTCGCGGGGGCCCTGGGAATCGGCTGGGGATGATCGGGAGCTGGTGCTCCCCGCGGTCTTCAAAACCGTCTGAAGGGCGCTGTTGAGGTGTCCTTGGTGGGTTCGATTCCCATCCATCCCCGCCA
>JBAUTF010000180.1:0-2438 GCA_049582065.1 Candidatus Dormiibacterota bacterium
TCGATAGCATTAGGGGCATGGACATGATCCTCATCCCTGGCTTCTGGCTCGACGCTTCCTCATGGGACGAGGTCGTGCCGGCACTCGAAAAGGCAGGCCACCGGGTCCGAGCGCTCACGCTGCCCGGCCTGGAGTCGATAGATGCCGATCGCACCGGTATTCGGCTGCGGGACCATGTGCAGGCGGTCGTCAAGGCGGTCGACGAGGCGGACGGGCCGGTGGTGCTCGTCGGGCACTCCGGCGGCGGCCCGATCGCGTATGCGGCCGCGGACGCCAGACCGGACCGGGTCGCAAGAGTCGTGTACGTGGATGCCGGACCGCTTGGTAACGGAGGGGCCGTCATGGATGAGCCGCCCGACCCCAAGGGCGAAATCCCGCTCCCTGACTGGTCGGAGTTCGGCGAGGAGGACCTGCGAGACCTCGACGAGAATCTCCGGCAGGCTTTCCGTGCGCGTGCGGTGCCTGAGCCTGCGAGGGTCGCGTACGACAAGCAGGTGCTCACTGACGAACGGCGATTCGACGTGCCCGCCACGATCATCGCCTGCGAGTACTCGAGCGAGCAGCTGCGGGAGTGGATTGCTCAGGAGCACCCGTACGTCGCCGAGCTCGCCGCGTTGCACGACGTCGAGTACATCGACCTACCCACCGGCCACTGGCCACAGTTCACGAAACCGGCGGAACTGGCTCAGGCGATCTTGACGGCCGTCGACCGGAAATGAGCACGGCGAGCGGCTGAGGCCGTCGCACTGATGGCGGGAAGGGAGGGATTCCATCCCGCGCCTCAATCCAAGGACCGCCTGAGGGGTACCGGCTGATTCTGGACTAGCGCGGAACGGGGAGCCCGGCAGCGTAAATCACTCTCATCGCCGGATTCATTTGCGGCGGCAGGTTTGCAGCTTTATCGGGGAGGCCGCCCGTTCGCCTGGTTTCGACTATTTGGCCGTAAAAAGGCACAGCGGGGCGGACAAGAGAGATCAGCCTCTAAGCAGCCGAGAATGGCGAGATTGGCTGCCAGCCTTTGGGATCGGCCAGGTTCGGGGCGCGCGGGCAGGGGTCGGAGTTGAGGGGGCTGAATGTGAGCAATCCCGCGGAGTTCGTCCAGCGGTACTTGCCGATCCCGCCGGGCAAAGCAATGCCGCATCCGGTGCTGTTGTAAAAGTCAATCTCCGAGCCGTTCACGGCCACCTTCCCTGCGCCTGTTAGGCCGCCACCGGACAACGCGAAGTCGGTGGCGGTCAGAATCATGACGACGGTTGGGTCGGCGACTTCCTTCCACGCGCCGTCGAGCTGCGCGGGGACCGGACCGCCTCGCGGCGCAGCTGGCGGGGCGGCTGGCGCGCTGTTGCCGGACGCCGAGTGAATGGCAAAGATTGCAGATGTGATTGCGACCCCGAGGGCGACGAGCGCGACTCCTGCGGCGAACCTGAATCCCATTTTCGACCACCTTGTTTGCAATGCCGGCAATCTTTGCGGCCTGACCGGCTCTCTGGTTAGAGACGTGCGCAGGCGCTCGTAGGCACCCGCCGGAGGCTCGATGTCGAGCGCATCGTGAATTCGGTCAAACAAGAACTGTTCTTCCATCAAACAGCAGCCCCCTGGATCTGCACGATGGGCCGCAACCGGTGCACGGCCCGCTCGACGCGGTGTCTCGCAGCTTTGGGCGTGATGCCGAGAGTCGTCGCGATCTCCTCAAACGGCATGTCGAGGTAATAGCGAAGGACGACGATCAGCCTGTCGTCGTGGCTCAACCGGCGCAAGGCCCTGCGCAGGTCGACTGCGGCTGCGACATCGACTGACCCCATGTCGCCTTCCGGCGGGTCGACTTTCGAGACCGACCACCACCTGCCCCCGCTTACGTCGCGGCATTGATTCGCGACGATCGCGAGAAACCATGGCTTCAGACTCGAACCTTCGCGCAAGTTGCCGAGTCTCCTCCAGGCCTTGAAGGCCGCTTCCTGCACGACATCCTCCGCTTCGCTGGCGTCATGAAGCAGGCCGTAGGCAACTCGGAACGCGGCCTTGTACTGGGGCTGCACGAGATCGGCAAAGGCCGCGCCGTCGCCTCGCTTGGCGGCATGGATGAGCTCTGCTTCGGTGTACGAGAAGAGCGATCCGTGCATCACGACTCGCCCTATATAGGGCTTTGGCAGGCGATTTGCCCCAAGTTCTTTTCGTCAGACTCGCGAGTACCGGGTCCACGATCTTCCTTGCGAGTCATGCCGCGTGGTCAGGGGCGGCTCGCGGCTCACGGCAGCAGACTGGTCCAGCGGGGTTCAAATTGGTGTGGTGAGCTGACTGTCCTGTGACAGGACAATGGCGGGAAGGGAGGTGTCTGAGTTCATCACATAGTTCTCTGATGTCGCAAGACATAGTTCTCGCCACCAAGCTCGGAGGTGGCGCATGTCCGCACTCAGTCGTTACATCGTTGACGCAGTGGT
>JBAUTF010000181.1:0-2753 GCA_049582065.1 Candidatus Dormiibacterota bacterium
GGTGAGGCAGGCCTCCCCCGTGGTACCCCCACCGCGTAACACCTTGTCCGCAGGCGCCTGGAAGAGGACATGAGGGACGGCCGGAGTGAATCCGGCCTACTGCTCCGCCGGGGACTTCCTGAAGCGCCCGGCCATCCCTATCCAGTACCAGTGCAGGTACCGAGGCAGCCACTGCCACAGCTTGAATCGACTCTGGCCGGCGGTCCGGTCGCGCCAGGTGGTCGGCACCTCGGCGACGCGCATGCCGAGGCGGTACGCCTTCACCGTGAGCTCGAGCCCGAGCTCGAAACCACCCTGTGACTCGATGCTCACCTGGTTGAGTAGCCGCTTGGAGTAGAGGCGGAAGTTGCTGGTTGCGTCGTGCACCGGCATGCCTCCGAGCCAGTGAAGCGAGAGCCCGGCCACGCGCGACATCGTCCGCTTCAGCAGCGGTCCGCCGAGCTGGTGACCGCCACGCATGTACCGCGAGCCGGCCACTACGTCCGCCCCGGCATGAGCCAGCTCATACATGGGGTCGATATCGGCGGGATCGTCTGAGCCGTCACCCATCGTGATCAGAACATAGGGGCCGCGGGCCGCGCGCAGGCCCGATTTCATGGCGTTGAGGACGCCGCGTCCGAGGGTGTTCTTGTGGAGGCGGAGTTGTGGCAGCTCGCTCTGCAGAGCCTTGACAACAGGCACCGTGGTGTCTTCGTCGAAGTCGTGCACGACCAGGACCTCCAGCGGCCGCGTGCGGGTGCGCTCCACAACCCCACGCAGCGTCGGAACGACGTTTTCGCCTTCGTTGTAGACGGGAATGACCACAGTCAGCGCGGGAGTGTCGCCGCTGCCGGCGGGATTCAGAGTCGTGCGGCCTTGATCTCGTCGCGGATCCAGGGGATCACCTCGTCGAGCATCTCGTCCAGCGAGGTCCTGGCCTCGAATCCCAGCACCTGTCTTGCCTTCCTGACATCGGGCACCCGCATCTGAACGTCGTGCTCGTACGGAGGGTCGGACACCAGGCGCAGCGGGCGGTCAGGGCCGTGCACCTTGTGCCAGATCACCTCGGCCAGCTCTCGCACCGTGGTCGACTGGGCGGTCGAAAGGTTGAAGTCCTCGTTCAACGCCGCCTCGGACTCCATCGCGAGCCTGATGCCGTGAGCGAGGTCACCGCCGTAGGTGTAGTGACGGACCTGGCTGCCGTCGCCCAGGATGTGCAGGGGGTCCTGGCCTTTGACCACCTTCTGGACCAGGTCTGGGACCACGTGGCTCATCGCGAGCTTGACGTTGCCGCTCATCACGTCGTGGTCTCGCACAGCGCGCCGCTCGCCGATCCCCACGCAATTGAACGGGCGCACGATGGTGAAGGGGAGTCCGTACTGCTCATGGGCGCCGCGGGCATAGAACTCGGTGGCGAGCTTTTGAAAGCCATATGTGGAGCGAGGCGGGGGGCTGGTCAGCTGCGCGCCTTCAGGTGTCGGGAAGGCCTCGGTGGACTCGAAAACCATGCTGCTCGAAAGCACGGTTATCTTGCGGAGCCGGCCAAGGCGAAATGCGCTGAGGGCCGCGTCAAACGTGGCGGCGCAGATGCGCTCGTTCTCGGCGAGCAGGTCGTATGCAAATTCGTGGAAGTAGGAGATCCCGCCGATCATCGCAGCGCCCGCGACCACCTGGTCGCAGTCGGCTGCAAGCTCGCAGAGGAGCTCGGCGTCCTTGGCGTCGCCCTGCACCAGGCGGTAGCGCGGGTCCTCGTCGAAGCTGCGCTTGACCGGTCCGTACTTGCTGTAGTTGTCCACGCCTACCACTTCGTGGCCCGCGTGCAGGAGCTCTGCGACCAGGTAGCCGCAGATGAAGCCGGCGGCGCCGGTGACCAGGACTTTCACGCGTGGCCGGCAGGCCTGGCTTCGCCAGGCCGTCTCACCCGCGTTCCTGAATGCCACCTGTTCGTGGCGTGGAGAACCAAATGGACAAGACAGTTCCTCTCTCGGAAAGAGAGCAGAGCCGCGGAACGCGGCTCGATGAGAGGGAACCATCTGGGTTCCCTCTCATACGCCAAGCCGGCGGCGCCGGTGACCAGGACTTTCACGCGTGGCTGGTCGGCTTGCGAAGCGTGGCGATGGGAGGGAGGGTCGCGTTCCCTCTCATAAACGTATCGGTCCCGTGACGCCCCAGATGTCGACCACCTCACGGCCGTCGAGCGCGAGCTTGCGATAAACGCCGTGGGGGGCGGCAACAATCAGCACGTCGGAATCGTGGACGACCTTGTCGAGCGGTTCGAAGCTGGGATCCTGGATGTAGGGGTCGGTGCAGATGACGTTGGCGCCTTTGAACGCGGCAAGCTTGCGCAGCTTGTAGCTGAGCGACGCCCGCGGATCGTCGGACTCTCCCTTGAAGGCCATGCCGAGGATGCCCACCGTGCGGCCGGACAACGGCTTGCGAGAGTTCAACGTGTCGACGATGTAGCCGGGGAGCCCTTCGTTGATCTGCATCGCCGCCAGGCCCATCGGGAAGTGGTCCGGCGTGAACGCGGAAAGCTGCATCGTGTCTTTCAACAGGCACGGCCCGGCGGCAAAGCCCGGTCCAGGCAGATCCGCCGCCCGCGGGTAGTCGTGGCGGATGGCGTCGAGCATCCGGTTGTAATCGACAACCGACCGGCTGGCGATCTGGAAGAACTGGTTGGCGATGGCGAACTTCATGTAGCGCCAGGTGTTGGTCAGGAGCTTGGCCAGCTCCGCCTCCAACGGCGTGGTGCGCACCACGGCAACCCCGAGGCG
>JBAUTF010000182.1:0-4611 GCA_049582065.1 Candidatus Dormiibacterota bacterium
TTCTGGCAGGGGGGTCCGAGCGTATCCTGAACTCGAAACCGGCCTCTAAAAAGGTCGGTTTCGGCGTCTTCGGGAGACCCTGAGGAAGGGGCCCAGCGGGCGCCAAGGAGTTGGAAAACTGATGGAAGAAACGTGAAATCCGCTGCTCTCACGATCGGGCGCCCGAGGATAGTTCCCAGGCGACTTCGCCGGCCGGCCCAAGGAGATCAGCAACCGACCACATTCGAGCGGCGGTGACCCTGGACTGAGCCCGCCGCATCGATGATTAACGGGATGTCCAAACGCCGCCCTCCAGAATCAGTCGCAGAGGTGGCGTTGGTTTTCTTTGTGCTGGGCCTCGTCGCGTTTGGAGGACCTGCTGCCCACGTCGCACTGATGCGCCGGGAGCTGGTGGCACGGCGGAAATGGCTGCCAGAGAACGAGTTCCTTCGCATGTTCGCCGCCTGCAACCTGATCCCCGGCCCCAGCTCGACCGAGTTGGCCATCTACCTGGGCTACCGGCGGGCTGGTTGGCGTGGCCTGGTGGCCGGCGGAGTCCTCTTCATTCTCCCGGCCGTGCTGATCATGCTGTTCATCGCCTGGGCCTATGAGCGCTATGGAACAAGCTCCCAGGCGTTCGGCATCCTCTATGGGATCCGGGCTGCGGTGGTTGGAATCGTCTTGTGGGCGATCATCGACCTCGGACGGCGGCTCGTAAAACGATGGACCCTGGTAATCCTTGCCGCCGCAGTCGCAGGGTTGTTCTTGATTGGGATCAACCCGGTGCTGTTGATCGTCGCGGGCGGTCTGATCGCGGCCGCAGCCTCGCAGGTGCAGCCGAAGCCGAAGGTCGGCATTCTCACCCTGACTACGGGCCTGGCCCTGCCCGCATGGTCAAGCGGCAAGCTGCTGACCGTCTTCCTGACTTTTCTAAAGCTCGGTGTAGTCAGCTTCGGCAGCGGGTATGTGCTTTACGCGTTCCTGCACGCTGACTTCGTGCAGGGTCTGCACTGGCTGACCGACAAGCAGCTTATCGATGCCATTGCCATCGGACAAGCCACGCCTGGACCTGTCTTCACCACGGCCACATTTCTCGGCTACCTCTTTGCCGGCGTCCCGGGAGCGCTGCTGGCAACGTTGGGAATTTTCCTGCCCGGCTTCCTCCTTGTCCCGCTGCTCGACCGCATCGTCCACCTGACCGAGCGCCGGGCCTGGGCCCAGGGCTTCGTCGATGGCGCCAACACCGCAGCGCTTGGCTTGATCGCGGCGGTCACGTTGCAAATTGGTCGATCTGCCCTGATTGACCCGCTGACGATCGTGATTGCATTGGTTGCTCTAGGTGTTGTCTGGAAGTGGCCACTAGCCTCGCCGGCAGTGGTGCTCGCAGCGGCCTTGGTTGGGGTGGCGCGTCTAGCGATCTCGTGATTCGCCCAGCGCAACAGACGAGGTTTGTTCCCCGACGGCAGACAGATTCTCCTGGACGATCGCTCGGGCAATGCGGTTGAACTCTTTGAACCGAGTGTTAAAGAAGCTCGCTTCAGCTTCTCGCGATAGACCCGGCTGTGACCCGGCGATGGTCCACTGATCGGTCAAAAGCCGACCCCTTTCGGTGGGAACAAACTAAGGATTGGAGCGTACAAACCGTGGACGGCGCATTAGGGAAGGCCTGACGCGGTAGCCGAATGCACGGCTCGGTCGGCACGCTGCTCCCCGCCGAACCAGCGAAAGAAGATGACAAGCGCGGCCACGGCAAGCGTCACCTTGCCCACGATCATCAGCACGGCGCCGGCGATGGTCTGATCGATCGCAGCGGTGAAGCCGGCGATCAGGCGCGGCGCATGCGTGTAGTACTCGTAGAAGGCGACGCGGGAAAAGATCAAAGGCAGCGCCACGGCGTCCTGCGGAAGCGATGCGACCAGCATGTAGACGAGCTTGGCGCCAGGCGACATGTGCCACCTCGAGTGCGACGAGGTTGCCTCGATCATCGGCCAGTACATCGCCAAGCCACCCGCAATGAACATCACGTGCTCGAGCACGTGCAGCCCTGCGTTGTAGAGCGTCGCGTCATAGAGTGGCGGCAGGTGCCAGACGACCATCACCGCCGCCGCGATGACCTGTGCCGGGACAGGTTCGGTCAGGGCACGGACTCCAGGGACGCGGACCAGCTGCCCCGCCATCCCCGATGACAGACCTAGCAGCATCAGCGGAGGAGCGACGAATCCCAAGAGCACGTGCTGCAGCATGTGGACGCTGTCGAGGTAGTAGTCGCTGATCGTGTCGATTGGCGTCTCCAGCGCCAGCCAGAGCGTGAGCAGGCCGAGACCGAAGTAGAGGGTGTGCTTGCGCTCCGCGTCCCCGCTCGCTCGGGCGAGCCAGGCGTGCCCGAGGAAGAGGGCGACGAGGCCGGCATAGACCGTGAGATCGAAGGGCCAGCTCAATGGGTCACTTCACCACGTCAGCCTCCGATGGTCACAGGCTGAGCCAGGATCCAGAGGCTCGTCATCGTGTACATCACCATCAGCAATAGCATCGGGTACTGGCTGAGAAGGGCGCGCTGGGCGGTGCGAAACCTCTCCCCCGCCCTCAGATGCGACAGATAGACCGCGATCACATGACCGAGCACGATCAGGATGATCTGCGCATACCAGACCGTCGACGCTTGAGCCAGCGCAAAGCTCGGTGTGTAGCCGGCTACCGCCGGCCAGAGGTGCCAACCCTTGGCCAACGGATCGTTGAGAAGAGGGATCAGGCCCTGGGACTGAACCAGCACGTAGCTGTAGTTGTGCGCGGCGTTGTAAACCAGTGCGATCGGTACAAGCGTGAGGGCAAAGGCGGAGATGGTTGCCTTCAGGTCGACCTTGCGGCTGCCGAAATAGATGACCAGTTCCATGATGGCGATGAAGATCAGCAGAAATGCAAGCGTGACCAACACCAGTCCCAGGGTTCGGTTGAAGAAGAAGCCGAACGGTCCCAGCGGCAGCCAGTACGGCTCCATTGCAATCGTGAAGTCCTGCCACGACGGAGTTGCAATGATGCCGTCGAATGCGAGCGTGCTGAGCATCAGGATCACGAACACCACGCGGTCCCACCCGCTCGGTGACGGCTTCAGAAGGCCGACGCCCCACGGTCGTAGGAAGACTGTGACTATCCGACCTTGTTCGTCGCGCTCGGCCTCGATCGGGCCGAATCTGCCGACGACGCTGAAGAGGACAGTGAAGGCCTCGCAATGATCAAGCCATTGATCGCGGCCGAATAGCACCATGCCGGCCAATGTCAGGCAGGCGTACGAGAGGGCTGCCACCGCAACGAGCCACGGCCGGTTGGCCATCCCGGAGGTCAATTCGAGACAGGCAAACGAGAAGTAGAACGCGGCCGCCGGCCAGACCCCGACGTTCGGCAGCTTCCAGACCGGGCCGACGCGAACCAATCGAGTTATTGCGTCGTAGATGGCGGCCCATGGATTGAGGAGGTACCAGAGGTTGCCAACAATTCCGGACGCGATCACGGTCGCCGCCCAGAAGTAGATCCAGGTCAGATATTCAGCCGGGTTTTGGGTCGGATCAGAAGACCCGAAGAACCCCGCGATGACGGTGGTGGCGAGCGCCAGCACGCCAATCACGCCGCCGATCAAGCGTGGCAGCGGCGAGCGAGCGACCGGACCGAGAAATGGAATCGCCCGACGCGGGTACCGAATCGCCTTGGCTCCGACCTGGTCAGCCGAGAACAAAACGATCAAGACAAACGAGACGATGACCACACCTGCGCCTGCATACAGATACAGCGCGAGGGACGCGGGCAGGTCATACCGCTGCCCAAATCCATGTAGGACTATCGCGGTTGCAGGCACGTTCAGGTTGATCTCCTCCGCCTAGACGATCTCAGCCAGGGCAAACGATCAAACCCGGCCAGCGCGACGCCCGCTACTCCGAAGACCACGACGGCCGCGACCACTAGCAACCACCATGTCGGCGAGGCGGGCGTGCCACTTTCGAGCCGGAAGCGATAAACGCCATTCGAGGTCGCGGTCATCAGACTCCCCTCATAGTCGACCAACTGGGCCGGCGTCACGTTTTCCAGCCCGCCGCCAAGCTGCGACCAGGTCTGGCCATCGTCGGCGCTTGCTGACACACCAAAGGACGTGCCCACGGCGTACAACTGGCCGTCGATCGGCGCCAGGCTGAGCACCTCGGGGTGCTTCTCGCCTCCCAGATGGGCCTGGTGCGGTGAGGCCAGGGAGTCGGTCGAGCGCCAACTGCCGTTTTCGAGGATCTGGACACCTTGCGTGGCAGAGGTCGCGTAGAGCTGGCTTCCATCCGGGCTCGGCGTAAGGTCAACGACATCCGGAAGAGTCGAGATGCGATGCCAGCCTTGCTGCGGGCTGCTCAGTTCGAATACACCGGTCGAATCGCTTGCGTACAAGCGATCGCCAGCACTACCGATAGCTGAGACCGCGTTCGGCTTTGACAGCCAGGCAACTGCGGCTGACCACGTAGCCCCTCCATCCGAGCTGCGCATCAACCCCGACGAAGAGCCAACCCACAGTGTTCTCGGATCTGACGGGTCCACCGCGACGGCGGTGACAGTCTTGCCCTGGAGGCCTACCTGCACCAATGGGCCGCTCTGGCTGTCGGT
>JBAUTF010000183.1:0-12547 GCA_049582065.1 Candidatus Dormiibacterota bacterium
GGACCGCCCAGTGCGGCGTCCTCCGCCACCTGTTGCGGCGCTCGAGCGCGCGGGGCATGAAGCCCATCCGCGTCAGGGCGATGAAGACGTGGTAGGCGCCGATGATCGCCGTGTTGCTGGCGAACACGAGCAGCAGCGACGCGCTGACCGCCACGTAGTCGCCGAGGAAACGGCCGGCGACATGAGCTCCGAGCAGGGAGATGAACTGGTTCGGGTCCGCCGTCTTCCCGTTGAGGAGGGTGGTCGACCAGAGCGTGAGCAGCGGGCTGGTGATCGCCATGGTCACCACGACCGCGATCATCGCGCGGGACGAGACGACGCGCCTGGGCTCGCGCATCGCCGGAGCGAGCTGCGCGATGCTCTCCAGCCCCGAGAACGCGAGGAAGGCGGCGCCGTACCCGGTGAGAAAGACGACAGGCGTGATGGCCGGGCCGGCGGTCACGCCGCTGAAGCTGTGGACGATCCCGGCAGGCCCGAGGTAAATGGCTGTCGCGAGCACCACCGCCACCTGGCCAATGCCGGCCAAGATCACGAAGATCGCGGTCGTGCGCGCGCTCTCCTTGATGCCGACCAGGTTGAGAATGCCGAGGCCGACCAGGGCCGCGACGGTGGCTTGCGTCACCCACGGGCTCACGTATGGGGCGACCACCGCCAGGTAGATCATTCCGGACAGGGCGCTGATGGCCGCCGTGAGGTAGTAGTCGACCATGATGAACAGCCCGCCCAGGAGCCCCGCAAACGGGTGCAGGGCCTGGGAAGAGACGTTGACCACGCCACCCCCCTCGGGATAGCGCCAGGTGACCTCGGCGTACTTGATACACAGAAGGATGAAGACGAACAGGGTCGCGACCACGAAGATCGCTGCACGCGTCTTGAATGAGCCGTAGAGGATCCCGGGCGTGTAGTAGACCGACGTTCCGATGTCTGCGAAGACGACGGCCCAGCACAGGAACGCGCCGAGGCTCCCGCCGCGGAACTTGATCTGGCGGCGGACCCGTGGGGCGGATTCGCTCACTCTCGGATCTCGCTGCGCCTTTCCGCGAGATAGCGATTCAGGCTCTCGAGACCCCCGCGCAGCCGGTTGACCGCGCTCTGGGCCTCCTTGTCGTCGAGCTCCATGTACGCGACAGCGGCCAGATAGATCTCGGCCCGCTCGAGCTGGCGCATGGCGGCCCGGAGCACCTGGCGGCGCTCACCCGCCGTCCGGTTGTCAGGTAGCTGCAGGATCGCGTTGCGCACGGTTTCAAGCTAGGAGCGCCGCCGTTAGGACTCCGTTGGGGTCATCGCGAGATCCGTATGGATGTCGTATGGATGGGCCTTCGATCATTTACCCTCGGGTGCGATGGGCCCGGAGGCGGTCGCGCGGAGGGGCAGGCGACCCGGCGACCTGCGAGTGGTGGTGCGGCGGCCGGCCAAGCTGCCACGCACGCTTGGTGCCCCAGCGCTCTTCGCCGCCTGCTACGGCAACGTCGGTTCGAGCATCTACTACGCGCTGGGCGTCACCGCGGCCTTTGCCCTTGGACTGACCCCGCTGGCCCTGATCCTGGCGGGCCTGATCTTCGTCAGCACGGCGTTGAACTACGCGGAGGGAACGGCCGCGCTACCCCATGCGGGGGGCAGCTCCAGCTTCGCCCGCAGAGCGTTCAACGGGCCGATCGGGTTCCTGGTGGGCTGGGTCCAGCTCCTGAACTACACCGCGACGGTGTCGATCTCCTCGTACTTCGCCGTCAGCTACCTGGGAGTGTTCGGCAGGTACGTCCCTCTCTTCGGCCTGCTCAAGCAGAACGACGCGTGGCATGTCGGCGCGACCGTCGTCCTGATCGCCTTCTTGGTCGTGGTCAACGTGATCGGCATCCAGGAGTCGAGCGTGCTGAACCTCGTCCTCGCAGTCGCCGACCTCGTGACGCAGTTCGTGCTCGTCGTGCTCGGGGTGCTGTTGCTGGTGAACATCCAGAAGGTGATCAGCAACGTCCACCTCGGCGTCGCGCCGACCTGGGGCAACTTCCTGGCCAGCGTCTCGATCGCGATGGTGAGCTACACGGGCATCGAGACCATATCCAACATGTCCGAGGAGGCCAAGAATCCCGGTCGCAGCGTGCCTCGAGCGACGTTCGCGGTGATCGCCGCCGTCCTGTTCGTGTCCGCCTTTCTGCCCACGATCGGCATGAGCGTTTTCCCCGTGCACCTCGGCGCCGGCGGCGCATACACGACCGACCTGGCGACGACGTGGAAAGACAACCCCGTGGCGGGAATCGTCACCGGCTTCTCAGTGGTTTCGCAGCCCCTGGCCTTCTGGTCGGGAATCTGGGTCGGCATCCTGGCCTTCACGATCCTGGTCATCGCCACCAACGCCGGCTTGATCGGCATCTCCAGGCTCAGCTATTCGCTGGCGGTGGTCGACCTCCTGCCCAGCCGTTTCGCGCAGCTGCATTCGAAGTTCAAGACCCCGTATTTCTCCATCGTCGTGTTCGGGATCGCGGCCGCGATTCTGGTCCTGCCCGGGATCGCCGTGGGCGGCCACGAGATCGACCTCCTCGGCGCCGTGTATTCGCTGGCGGCCACCTTCGCGTTCTGCTCAGCGCATCTCTCGGTCATGCGGCTCAGGTTCATCGAACCGGGACTGCACCGCCCTTATCGCATGCCCTGGAACATCCGCTTCGGTCGCGACAGCATTCCGGTCATCTCGCTGGTGGGAGCTCTCGCGATCGGCACGGTCTTCACCCAGCTCATGTCGCAGAACATCTCCAACTCGACGTTCATCTACCTCGGCTGGCTGACGCTGGGCGGGCTCACGTTCGTCCTGTACCGCCGGCACCGCCACCAGCCCCTCTGGGAGCCGCTCGAGGCGCCTCCTCCACGTGAGCGCGACGTGGAGAGGGTGCCGTTCGAACCGCTGCCGCGCAGCGCGCGATACCGGCTCGGAAGACGAGAGCGCATCGCGGCGCATGCCGCCACCGCCCCGGCCCTCCACGAGCGTCACCGTCCAGGCTGGCAGCTGGAGCTGGAGCTCTTCTTCGCCCGGCACGGTGCGGTCCGAGGGGTTCTGATCGTGCTCGTCTTCGCCGCCACGAGCGGGCTCGCGATCTTCGTCAACCTGTCCAGATACGACCCGTTCGGGTCGAGGCTCAGCTGGTCGCCCGGACTGGTTGTCGTGGCCTTCATCGCTGCCTACCTGCTCAACCGCAGCCACTCGGAGCAGTAGTCGCGCCGCGAAGGAAGGCTCAGGCCTCCAGTCGATACCCGACCCCGGGCTCGTTGACGATGAAGCGAGGGTTGGCCGGGTCGTCACCCAGCTTCTTGCGGATCTGTGCGACCACGTACCTGGTGTTGTACTTGTCTCCAACCGCGTAGTCGCCCCACACCTGGCGGAGCAACGTGGAGTGCGTCACCGGCCGGCCTGCGTGCAGCGCCAGGTAGCGGAGGAGCTCGTATTCGGTCGGGGTCAGGTGAACGGCGCGCCCCTGGACCGACACGAGGCGGCGGGCGAGGTCGAGCTCAAGCTCGCCAAATCGCAGGACTGGCTCGCCCGATGGCACGTCCGCCTGCCTGCGCAGCACGGCTCGAATGCGTGCCACCAGCTCCTCGGTTCCGAACGGCTTGACCAGGTAGTCGTCGGCGCCTGCGTCAAGCGCCCTCACCTTGTCCTTCTCGCCAGGCATCACGCTGACCACGATCACGCCCGCGCGCGTCATCGGCCGGAGTGCGGTCAGGGTCGCAAACCCGTCCATGCCTGGCAGCCCAAGGTCGAGGAGGATCACGTCCGGCCGCCATCCTGTGGTCTCCCGGAGCGCGTCCTCGCCTGTGCCCACCGCCCTCACATCGAAGTCGTGGTAGCGCAGGCCGGTTCGCAGAGCGCGCTGCATCTCCACCTCGTCGTCCACCACCAGGACGCGGCCGCTCATTGGCGCGCAGGGGCGTTGCGGTTGGGACCATCTGATGGCTCGGCCGGCACCCGCGCGAGCGGCAGCGTGAACGTGAAGCGTGGCCCAGGTCTGCGATTTTCCACTCGTATCGCGCCGCCATGGGCTTCGACCACCCGCTTGCAGATCGCCAGGCCGAGCCCGCTGCCCCTAACGCGCCGGGTCCAGAACGTTTCGAAGATCCGCTCCATGTCGGCGGGCGCGATGGCGGGTCCCTGGTTCTCGACCCACGCCTCCAGCACTCCATCGCGGGCCACGGCCCCCACCTCGATGGCTCCGCGCGGGGTCGCCCACTCGACGGCGTTTTCCAGCAGGTTCGAGACGACCCGCCCCACCTGGAGCTCGTCGACCTCCACCGGAGGCAGGTCGTCGGGGATCTTGAGAGCGACCTCGTGGCCTTTGAGCTCGGCGCGCAGCTGTCGCATGGCGACGCCTACCAGGTCGGCGAAGCTGTGAGGCTCCTTGTCGAGCGCGACGCCGGCCTCGAGCCGCGAGAGCGCCAGCATGTCGCCGACCATGTGGTCCAGCCTCGTCGCCTGGCGGTCGAGGTCGACCAGCAGCTCGCGCTGGTCGGGCTGGAGCCCGGCCTGGGGCGCCGTCAGCGCCGTCAGCCCGGTCCGCAGCGAGGCGATCGGGCTCTTGAGCTCGTGCGAGAGAGACGACAGGATCGCCGCCTTCAGGCGGTCGGATGACTCGAACCCGCGTGCGCGCTCGGCCTCGAGAGCTGCGCGGCGGCGGTCGAGCAGAAGCCCGGCGAGACCGATCAGGGCTGCGAGCGTCTGAAGCTCGACCTCGTCCTCGTGCTCCTGGTCGAGCCATACCAGCGCCACGCCGCTCGTCATCGGCAGGTACGCATTGGAGTCGGCGCTCGCATGCGTCCGCATCACCTTGACCGCGCCGTCCACGATCGCGATTCCGATGGACCGCCCGTTCTCGTACGACCACAAAGCCTTTTTCACCTCGTCGGCGGTCGGCGGGCCTCCGGCAAGCGGGACCGGCTGGCCGAAGTCGACCGCGACGACCGCGAAACGCTCGACACATCGCAGGCGCTCAGCTCGCTCGCACACCATGGCAAGCGCACCGCTCACCTCGGGGACGCGCAAAGCGGCCGTCGCCAGCTCGTAGAGCGATCGCGAATCTGCGGCCAGCGTTTCCGCAGCGGATTGCGCGCGGCGAAGCGAGGCGGCGAGCTGGCTGGTCACGAGGGCGACCGCGAGCAGGACCACGAGCCCGAGCAGCTCAGCGGGTCCACGCACGGCGAACGTCCCGACCGGAGGGACGAAGAAGTAGTCATACAGGAGGAAGGCGGTGATGCTTCCAGCGACCGCCGGCGCTCTGCCCCACCTCGCGCCGAGCCACAGGACGAGCAGCAGGTACACGGCGGACAGGCCCGAGGCGCTGGTGCGCGATGTCAGCAGGCCGATGAGCGCCGTGACCGCGGCCGCGCCGCCGATCGCGACCGCATAGGGCGCCACGCGCCGCGTCATGGCGGTCATCGTACGAGCCAGCGCACCTCTGTCCCGTGCGCCCGGCACGTGCCCAGGAGCTCCTTTCCCAGTCGGACGTCGAACCCGGGCTTCTCGTGATTGGGCTCCATGCTCAACCGGTGCACCGGCGCCTCGGGGGCCGCGGATGCCACGCCGGCGTCGATCACATCGTCGAGCCGCTGACGGCCGCCACCGTCCAGGTACTGGAGGAAGACCGAGTGATACACGACAGTCGCCACACCGTGGATGGGCTTCGCCAGCTCCCGTTCGACGAACGAGGCCGCATCCATGCGCTCGACCTCGAGCGGGTCCTCTAGGGCGAGCGCCAGGGCGGCGTCGAGGAGACTCATGCGGGCGACCTGGTCGGCCCAGACGAACGAACGCAGCGTGAGGACCCCTTCTTCCGAGGTGAGGTCGATTGGCGCAAGGTCGCAGCCCCTGCGCTCAACCACCGTGGCGTCCCGCGTGAACGGCGGAGCCACCTCGAAGAAGCCCTCGAACCTGACCGGCGACAGCGGGTCGCCCCAGGCGCCGCCTGCAGCTTCGTAGCGATAACGGTCCCAGCGGAGGTTCAGACCCGCGCTTGCGCCGACCTCCAGGATGCGCAGTGGAAGGCGGGTGCGATGCGCCACCTCCAGGAACCCTCCCAGCAGTGCCGCGCTTCGTCCGACCTCGTTCGTCTGGCATCCACGCCTGACGAGCCTGCGAATCTCGTCGCGGAGATCCACCAGGACCTCACGAAAGACCGGCCACGCTGCGGCTGCATCGCCGTCACCTCCGGTGGACGGATAGTGGCGAGCCAGGCCCGGCACCCGGCCGGTCAGCACCAGGCGGTGGACGGCCCCCATCAACCGCAGCGCTATCGCTGCCCAGCCAGATTCGCCCTCGAAGCCGTCCAGCACTCGCCAGACCGGTCCCTCGGAATCCAGGTCCAGGACGGCGGACTTCAGGAGCGCTCCGTAGAAGGGGGAGCCAAGCGCGTAGCAGCCGGCCGCCTGGAACGCCAGCCTCCTGGCCAGGACCTCACGCGGCGCCGGCAATCACGAGCTCCCGCGCACGGTTGGCGTACCCGGGATGCGACGGGTGCGCCACCCGGTACCAGGCCAGCGTCTCGGCAAGTGCGTCCGCGAGCGCGGAAGGCTCGAAGCCCAGCTCGCTGCGCGCCCGGTCCAACATGTAGCCGGCCGCGCGTTTCGGGTCGGGACCATACGGGCTTGCCCCGTCGGGCAGATCCGTGAACGGGATGGGATGCAGGCGCGCCGGCACCCCCATCGCCTGCGCTATGCCCTCTATGAGGTCGCGCACGCTCACCCCGTCAAAGGCCGCGTTGTAAGCCTTGCGGACCGCCTCCTTTCGCAGGTCGCAGGCGAGAGCGCACGCGAACCCTATGTCCTTGACCCACGCCAGGCCGACCTGCCTCTCGTAAGACTCGGCCGGAACGAGCAGAGGTCCGCCGTCGGCAACCCGCTGGATGTAGGCGGCGATGCGAAGCGTGTGGTCGGCCGGCCCGAACACCGCCGGCGGCCGGATCACCGTCCAGGGAAACGCTCCCGCCCGCGCGAGCATCGTCTCGCACCATCGCTTGCCGCCCAAATAGTCCAGGGCCTCCGGCGGATCGCCGGACAGCGGGACGAAGTCCTCCTCTCGCGCCGGCTTCCCGTCGAGGTCGGGGTAGACGCCGGTCGAGACGAACACATAGCGAGAGCCCTTGAACAGCCGCGCGACCGCCGTCACCTCCGCCGGTTGATAGCACGCGAGGTCGAGGAGAACGTCCGGCTGGACCTGCGCCAGCGCGCGCTCGAGCTGCGATTCGTCGGTACGGTCGAAGGCCACGTAGCTCGTGAAGGTGCCGTACGGACGCTCCTTCCTCCCCGCCGCAACCGTCTCGACCCCGCGCCGCATCAGCTCCTTGCAGGCCGCCACGCCGACGAAGCCGGCTCCCCCGAGCACAAGCGCGCGTGTCAACGCCTGCTACCCGAGGTCGCGCGCCGCGAACTCCACGTCGACACCGTCGATGTGGCTGAGCCGCGCGGCCAGCTCGTTTGCCATGGCCACCGAGCGATGCCGGCCCCCCGTGCAGCCAAACGCCACGACGAGCTGGGAGCGGCCGTGGTCGCGGTAGTGGGGAATAGCGGCGCGCAGGGTCCTCTCGAGGTTGTCGAGCAGCTCCTGGGCGGCCGGCTGGTTGACCACGTAATCGCGGACCTTGGGGTCGCGACCGTCGAGCGGTCGCAGCTCGTCGACCCAGTAAGGGTTGTCGAGCAGCCTCGCGTCGACCACCCACGACGCGCCATCCGGGACGCCGTTCTTGTATCCAAAGGCAAGGCAGGTGAGGAGCAGCCTCTCGCGCGAGCGCAGCCGGCCGGCTAGCTCGCGCAGCTGGGCGGTGTCGACACGGTGATGAGCGCGGTCGTGGCTGCCGCCGGCGCGCCCGTCCGCTGCGCCGACGTGCACGAGCACGTAGCGGATGCTCTGACGGTCCGCATCCTTGAGCAGCTCGACTGAGTCACCGCGAAGTGGCAGCACGGCGTCGGCCCCCTCCCACTCGGACAGCCAGCGGGCCAGCTGGAAGCCGGCATCGAGGAAAACGCCTACGGCCTCTTCGAGCTGCGGCTCGCTGGACCCCCCAACGATGACGAGAGTCACGGGCGGGCCTCCGACCGCGGCTCCAGCGTCATGTCAGAGGGTTTCCTTGAGGCGCTTGGCCAGGCGTTCCGGCACGCCGAGCTTGACGATCTCGTCGACCGGCGCCTCGCGTATGGCCTGCACCGAACCGAAGTGTCGCAGGAGCGCTCGCTTGCGCGCGGGCCCGATGCCCTCGATCGAATCGAGCGGCGAGGACAGCGCTTTGCGAGCGCGGACCTTGCGGTGATGCGTGATGGCGAAACGGTGGGCTTCGTCGCGGATGCGCTGCACCAGGAACATCCCCGGCGAGCTTCGCTCCTGGACGATGGGGCCGGCGCGGCCCGGCGCGAAGATCTCCTCACGTTCCTTCGCCAGCGCGAAGGTCGGGATGTCGGCGTAGCCGGCCGATTCCAGGACCTCGATCGCGGCGCTGAGCTGGCCCTTGCCGCCGTCGATGAGGATGAGGTCGGGGCGGGTCGTGAACGAGCGGTCGCCGACGACCTCGGCCTCCTCACGCCGCTGCGCCGACTCGAGCCGCTCGAGGCGCCTCCTGAGCACCTCCTGCAGCATCGCGAAGTCGTTCGGCCCGGGCACGAACTTGATCCGGAAGTGCCGGTAGTGGTCGTTGCGCGGTCTTCCGTCCTCGAAGACGACCATCGCCCCGACCGCCGAGTCGCCCTGGATGTTCGAGATGTCGTAGCACTCGATCCGTTTTGGCGGAGTTTCCAGGTCGAGCGCCTCGGCCAGCGCGGCCAGCATCGGCTCGGTCCGGCTGCGGTCGTAGTCGGCCTGGATGCGAAGCTGCTGAAGCTCCTGGGTCGCCGTCTCGGCCAGCTGTGTGACCAGCGCACGCTTGCGGCCGCGCTGCGGCACCTCGATCGCCACCGGGCCGTTGCGCCTCTGGCCCAGCCAGCCGGAGATGAGGTCCGGCTCCTCCACTGGCCCGGGAAGGATCACCGAGCGAGGCACGTGCGTAGCGCTGGAGTAGTACTGCAGGACGAAGCCTCGCAGGAGCTCGGCCTCGTCCACGTCGCCCGCGCCGTCCAGCGGGTGGCCGTCGTGACCGACCATCTTGCCCTGCCGGACGTAGGCGACCTCGACGAAAACGTCGTTTCCGTTTCGCGCGTAGGCGACGATGTCCTGGTCGTCTCGTCCGTGGGTGAGGACCTTCTGGCGGTCGGCGATGCGCTCGATGGACTGCAGCTGGTCGCGATACCGCGCGGCATTCTCGAAGTCGAGCCGGTTCGCCGCGGCCTCCATCCTGTCCTTGAGCTTGCGCACCAGGGCGTCCGAGCGTCCTTCCATGAACAGCGCGACCTCGTTGATACGCGCCTTGTAGTCCTCGGAGCTGATGCGCATCTCGCAGGGTCCTGGGCAGCGCTTGATGTGGAAGTCGAGGCAGACCTTGCCCTGTTTGAAGATCTCATCCGAACACGTGCGGAACGGGAGGAGCTGGCGGATGGATTTCACCGTCCCACGCAGTGACTGTGCCGACGTGTACGGGCCGAAATACATGGCGCCATCGTTTTGCACTCGGCGCGAGTAGTGCACGCGAGGGAACTCCTCAGTGACCGGCAGCTTCAGGTAGAGATAGTTCTTGTCGTCTTTCAACCGGATGTTGAACCGGGGCCGGTAGTTCTTGATCAGGTTGCACTCGAGCACCAGCGCCTCGACCTCGTTCGCGGTCGTGACGAACTCGAAGTCGTTGGCCTTTCGGACCAGCTCAGACACGCGGGCTGTCTGCGCATAGCCAGGAGTGAAGTAGGACCTCAGCCGGTCGCGCAGCCGCAGTGCTTTGCCGACGTAGATGACCTGGCTCCTGTTGTCGCGGAACAGGTAGACGCCAGGGCTGTCAGGCACGGCCTGAAGCCTTCGCTTGATTGTTTCCTCGAGAGGAATCGCCACTTGACTCGATTGTATGGAGCGCCGTGCACCGCTCGCGTGCACGTCGTATCTTCGTGTCGCCGGTAGACTGGCGCCGTGAGCACACCTCCGAGCGAGCCGCCGGGGCCGCCGCCTTCGGCGCAGCCGTCCGGCTCGCCGACCCAGATCGCCGGCCAGCAGGTCGCGCCGAGCACGACCGTGCCTCACGCCCCGTCCGGCCCCGTCTATACGCCGGCCGCGAACAGGACCAACACCCTGGCGATCGTGAGCCTCGTGGCCGGCATCGGATCCTTTTTTGCGCACATCGTGCCAGGCATCGGCGGTTTCACCGTCGCGCTGGTGGCGATCGTCACCGGCTATATGGCTCGCAAGCAGATCAGGGAGTCGGGCGAGCAGGGAATGGGCATGGCCACCGCGGGGATGGTCATCGGCATCATTCACCTCGCCTTGCTGGGGCTGCTGGTCCTGTTCCTGGTCTTCCTGATCTTCGCGTTGGGCGTAACGATCTTCGGCCTCTCCCGCTCCCGCTAGCGCCCGCGGGCGCGCGCTGCGCGCCGTTAGAAGTGGATGCCGCGCATGAGGTAGGCCATCGCCGCCGCCTCGACGGAGATCTCCTCATCGGCCGGCTTCTCTGTGCGTCCGCCCTCTTTCGAGGCGCTGTCGGGGAAGACGTGATACGCGCCGGTCATCACTAGCTGAAGCAGGCTTGGGGCGATCGTGTTGACGGTCTCGCCGATCTTGCCCAGGCGCGTCGACACCTCGGGCGGGCGCGTCAATATCGCGGATGCCACCATGTCAGCGGCCTCTTCCGGTGAGCTGGTCGGAAAGTTCTTGTACATGCCGGTCGGGGCGATCATCGGCGTGCGCACGAGCGGCATGTGGATGTTCGTAATCGCGACCCCGTCGTCCGCGACCTCGGGCCCGACGCAGCGGCTGAATGCGGCGAGCGCCGACTTGGAGGCGACGTATGCGCCGAAGCGAGGTGGAAACGCCTGGACGCCGATGCTCGAGATGTTGATGATGTGGCCCTGCTTGCGCTCCCTCATGCCTGGCAGCAAGGCGAGCATCAGCTTGACCGCGCCGAAGTAGTTCAGCTGCATCGTGCGCTGGAAATCGTGGAAACGGTCGTAGGACGCGCTGACCGACCGACGTATCGAGCGGCCCGCGTTGTTGATCAGGATGTCGACGCGGCCGTGCTCGGCGAGCACCTTGTGGATCATCTGGTCGCATGCGTCCAGGTCCGAAAGGTCGGTCGGGTAAACGACTGCCGTCCCGCCGCCCGACTCGATCTCCTGCTTCAGCGTTTCGAGCTTGTCCCGGGTTCGCGACACCAGGATCACGAGCGCGCCATGCCGGCCGAGCAGCTCGGCGGTCGCGCGCCCGATGCCGCTCGAAGCGCCGGTCACCAGCGCGACCTTGCCCTGCAGGGCACTCCTCAAGTTCTGCTCGTTCAGAGACTCCGGGTCCAGCTGCCGCTCCCAGTAGTCCCAGACCTTCCAGGCATACGTGTGGAGCGGCGGGCACGAGATGCCAGTCCCGTCCAGCGCCTGCACCGTGTTGTCGCACGTGAACCGCGCGCGGTTGGACACGTAGCGCAGAGCAGCTTCCGGGATGCGCACGTTCTCGAGCAGGCGCCGCTTCAACGTCTGGGCGACATCCCAGTGCTGCAGCATGGCCGACGCGCCGGCCGGCAGCATCGCGCCTGCGCGGCTGTCGACGCGCAGGGTGAACTGCGGCGCGTGGGCCGCTCTGCAGAACGTGTTGGTCACATCGCCCAGGCTCCGGGCCGCGGGGTCGGTCAGGTGGAAAGTCATGCCGTCCAGGCCTTCGCGGTGGCCGATCGCATCAAGGGCGCGGGCGACGAAATCGACCGGCACGACGTTGATCTGCCCGCCCTCGAGGCCGATTAGCGGAACCCACGGCGGAATCGCGTTGCGCAGGCGCTGGATCAGCTTGAACGCGTAGTAGGGCCCGTCGATGCGATCCGCCTCGCCGTTCTCCGAGGATCCGATCACGAGGCCTGGACGGTAGATGCGGAAGCGCAGCGATGACTCGCGGACAAGCTTTTCCGCATCGTATTTGGTGCGGTAGTAAGCGTGGTCCAGGACCTGGCCCTCGGCGAACATGTCCTCCGTGAACTTGCCTTTCCACTTGCCGCCGGCGATCGCGATCGAGCTGACGTGGTGGAGACGCGCCCCAACCTTCCCCGCGAGCTCGACGACATTGCGAGTGCCCTGGACGTTGGCGCGCTCATTGTCCTGCTCGGACGCCTCCAGGTCGTAAACCGCCGCCAGGTGGTAGATGTCGGCGCCTTTCAGTCGCGACTCGTCGGCTGCGGAGAGCCCGAGGCCCGGCGAGGTGATGTCGCCCGCCATCGGCCGCAGCCTGTCGCCCGCGCCCAGTGAATCGACCAGAGCCTCGAGCCGCTCGCGTGAACCGGGCCGCACCAGGACGAAGGTGAGCCCCTCACGCCGGGCGAGCTCGCGGAGCAGGTGCCGGCCGATGAACCCGGTACCTCCCGTGACCAGTCGGACCATCGACCGAACTTTAGTCTTCCGCATGTCGGGCAAGGGGCCGGAGCCGGCAGCCTGCGCGCCTACCTCTCAACCGCGACGCCGGCCGGCTCCTTGG
>JBAUTF010000184.1:0-6576 GCA_049582065.1 Candidatus Dormiibacterota bacterium
GCGACCTCGCGCGAGTCGGTGTGAAAAGTCGAGAACGTATTTCCGACCTGGGTGCCGCCGACCTCGCCGCCCCCGGTCGCCTCGAGGATCTCGAGAAGACTGAGTTTCATCCGATAAGTAGAACTGCTAGCTCGGGTCCGGTGTTATGCGCCAGTCCACGACCATCGCCTGCGCGATCTTCTGCCAGATCGGGCCGGCGGTGATGTAGCCGTCGTTGAGCGTCCAGTTGCGATCGCTTCCGGGGGCGTGCGGCTTGCGAACGACGACCAGCATCGTGAACCGAGGATGCTGCGCCGGAAGGAAGCCCACGAACGACGCCCAGACATCCTGCGTGTACTGGCCGTTGACGGGGATCTGTGAGCTGCCGGTCTTGCCCGCCTGGTCGAGCGCGAATCCCTTGACCCTCGATGTGTACCCGGAGCCGTGCTGAACGTCGTTCTCCATCATGGCGGTCATCTGCGACGCCACGGCGGGGCTGACCACCTGGCGCTGGGGCTGCAGGAGCAGGGGGTTGATCTGGGTTCCGATCCGCTCGACGACGTGCGGCGGGGCGTACTTGCCGCCGTTGGCGATGACGTTGACGGCCGACAGCATCTGGACCATGTTGACGTCGATGCCCTCGCCGAAAGAACTGGTCGCGTACTGCGCATCGCCCATCTGCGAGGCTGCAGGAGGCGCCACCGCATCCTCGGCCGCCACGTCGATGCCGCTCGGCTTGGTCAACCCGAATCCCTGCAGGTAGCTGTAGAAGGCGGCGTGTCCCTCCGCCTGCATCGCTTTCATCGCGCCGACGTTGAGCGAGTCCTGCAGCACGTACGTGTAGTTGATGTTGCCGTGGTTTCGCCGGTCCCAGTCGTAGATCCTGTAGCCGCCGACGGACAGGTAGCCCGGGTCGTTGATCACCGTGCTGGGTGTGATCGCCCCAGAATTCATGGCCCCCGCGAGCGTGACTACCTTCATCACCGAACCCGGCTCGTAGACCGAGCTGGCGACGTTGTCGAGGAACAGCGACGGGTCCGTGTGGTTGAAGTCGTTGGCGTTGTAGCCAGGGTAGTCGGCCCACGCGACGATGCCGCCTGTCGATGGGTCCATGACCAGCACGCTGCCGCTCTCCGCTTTGTCCAGCTTGACGCCGTCCGCGAGCGCCTGCTCTGCTGCGTACTGGACGTTGGCGTCGAGCGAAAGCACGAGGTTGGAGCCGTTGACCGGGTCCTGCTGGGCGTGGCTGCCGAGCACTATCTCGCGATTGGCAAGGTCGCGGTAGCTCGAGATGTAGCCTGGAGTCCCCGCAAGTACGCTCTGGTACTTGGCCTCCAGCCCGTACTGGCCGTCGCCGTTGTAGTTGACGAAGCCCAGCAGGTTGGCCGCCAGCGTCGTGCCGGGCCCGATGCCGGGCAGGTACGCCCGCTGCGTCTCGTCCTCGAGCCCGACGCCCGGAAGCTGCAGGGCCCGCAACTTGTCGGCCTTGTCCTGTGAGAAACGCCGGGCGATGTAGGCGAACTTGGCGCCGGATTCAAGCGTAGTGATGACCGAGCCCTTGTCGACTCCCAGTACTGATGCGAGGCCTCCCGCGACCTGATCGCGCTGCGCCGGGGTGACCTGGTCAGGTGACACGAAGGCCGAGTAGACGGTCGTGTTGACCACGAGCTGCGTGAGGTTGCGGTCGAGGATCACGCCGCGGGTGGCCGGCAGCTCGGCCACATCCTGGTACTGGGCCTGGGCCTGCTGCGTGAGCTGGCTGTGCTCGATCACCTGCCAGTAGGCGAGGCGGGCCCAGATCGAGCCCGCCAGGACGAGTGCGATGGCGAACATCGAGAGGATGCGAAGTTGCGCCGAACCAACACGCTCGACGCGTCCCGGGCGTCTCGCTCCGAGCGCCCTGCTCGACACTACTTGGTGGTCGCCGCCATGACGTCGCGCGTCCCGCCGACCGTGTTGACGACGGCCGCGACGGCCTGCATCCAGAGGGGAGTTGTGCCACCCGCCGAGGCGCCGACCGGCGCGCCCAGGTCGATCGCGAGGGGCTGGCCCGCCACGTAAGTCGCCGGCGCCACCCGCTGCAGGCCGCTCTGCGCGGCTTGCTGCTGGACCTGCGCCGGCGCGTGCGCCGTCACCTCCTGGTATCGCAGCTGGTCCTGCTGGGCGATGAGCTGGCGCTGCTGGTCCTGGAGCCGGGCGATGTCGTAGGACGACTGCGTGGCCTCTGCCGCGAGCGTGAGGTAGAAAAGCACGGCGATCACGATCGCGCCGAGCCCGACATAGGCGTGGCCGAAACCCGTCAGGCGCAGGCGGCTCGCGGCCGCCGAACCGGCGACCTGGACGAATCCACGCGTGCGGCGACGCCGCCGAGGCGGTGCGCTGACGTGGGGGGTGCTGCCTGCGACGACCAGGCGGCGCCGGGCCAGTATTCGGGTCGATGTCAAGACGTATTCCTCATTTGTTGCTGGGACGTTGGCTTACTTGGTGGGTTTGCGTTTGCGGTTTTGTCTCTCCCCATCCGGCCGGCCGCTTTACGGACGGCCACCTTCCCCACACAGTGGGAAAGCGGTGGTGCCTGGTGGCCGGAGGGGTTGTGCCGGCCACCAGGACTTGTGGATTCAGATTCTTTCCGCCACGCGCAGCCGTGCGGAGCGGGCTCGAGGGTTGGCTGAAACCTCCTCGTCGGAGGGCCGCACGGGGCGGCGGGTCACGATGCGAAGGGTGGCCCGGTGGCCGCAGGTGCAGACTGGCTGCTGGGGTGGGCAGATACAGTCTTTCGACTCGACGTTGAAGAATGACTTGACCAAGCGGTCTTCCAGGGAATGGAAGCTGATCGTCGCCATACGACCACCGGGTTTAAGAATCAAAAGAGCTGCTTTCAGTCCTGCTTCGATCTCGTCCAGCTCGCCGTTGACCGCGATACGGAGGCCTTGAAAGGTCCTCGTCGCGACGTTGATGTCTCGCGGCCAGGCTTGGCGTGGAATCGCCGCCTCGACGGCCTGGGCCAGGTCGCGCGTGGTGCGCAGCGGGCGCCGCGCCACGATGAACTGGGCGATCCTCCGAGCCCAACGTTCTTCGCCGTATTGACGCAGGATGCGCTCGATCTCGGCGACGTCGAATTCGTTGACGATCCGTGCCGCGGTGAGCTTGGCGGCCGTGTCCATCCTCATGTCGAGCGGCCCGTCGGCGCGGAAGCTGAATCCGCGCTCAGGATCGTCGAGCTGGGTGCTGGAGAGACCGAAATCGAAGAGGACCAGGTCGGCTTGCGTGAATCCGTTCGCGTTACAGATCGAGCCAAGCTCGGAGAACGGCCCATTGACCAGTACCGCCGCCGGCCCGAACTGGGCCAGCGTCACCCGGCCTGCCTCCACTGCAGCCGGATCGCGGTCGATCCCGAGCAGCCGGCCGCCAGGTGTGATCCTCTCCAGGATTTGGCGGGCATGGCCCGCCTGCCCGAGGGTGCAGTCGATCGCGACCGCGCCCGTTCGGGGCTGTAGCAGCTCTATTACCTCTTGTGAAAGTGCGGGAACGTGCGGACTAATGCCCTTGGATCACCCTGTCAGCGAATTCTGTAAAGCGCCCTTGAGCGTCGGCGCTGTAGCTGTCCCATCGGCCCTCGGGCCAGATTTCCACCCGGGACCCCGTCCCGATCACCACGACCGTCGACGGCGTGTCGATCCCCGACAGCCGGCGTTGCTCCGGTTGCAGGCTGATCCGTCCCTGCCCATCCGGCTCGAACGAGTCCGAAAGCGGATACAAAGTGCGCGCCAGCGCGCGCTGGTCCGGTCCAGGCAGGGGGCTCTTGAGCTCCTCTGCCAGGGCGGCCCAGAGGTCCGGCGGATAGATCGCGAGCACGTTGTCCTGGCTCACCGAAACGTAGCTCCCTTCCGTGAGCTGCTTGCGGAAAGCGGCCGGGATGGCCACCCTCCCCTTGTCGTCCACCCGCGCCCGATGCGCTCCGGTGAACACTCATCGGGCCTCCCAAAAGCTGCGAGCCGCCCGCTGCTGCCGTGCGCACAGGCTGCATCCGCAGCCGTGCAGCTCGAGGGGCAGCGCGTTACCGTGCTTGTCGAATCGATGATTGATGGCCGACGGCCGGCCCCCATCGCGGCTGCGGGGAGAAGTGGCGTAGAGGAGGTGTATGGCGTGCCTTACCTGGACGTAGGGGACGACGTTTGCTGGGACGTTTGCTGGATTCACCACTTCTCCCCACTGATCACCGCGATTCGCCGCAAACAGTAACCAGCGGCTCTCAGCCTGTCAATACCCTTACCACAAGATGTAGTGAGGGCCTAAGCCCACCACGTGGCACCGAACGCAGGATGTTGAGATTCGGGCGGTGAGCGACCCTAGATGTGGTGGCGAATGGTGATAGTGGCGAACATCAGTTTGGGGGCAAACTATTTTCGCTTGAACGCCGTTCCTGATTTTCTTTACCCACTCCGCTTCAGCAGTCCGAGCCTTTTGGCCCGTTTCTCAGCCCAACCGAAGACCAGGATGCCGATGGGTATCAGGGCGGCGCCCATCGCCACGAGGATCGCGATGAAGGGCAGCTCGCCCGCGACGTCCACCCCGTCGAGCAGGCTTGAGCGCATCCCCAACAGGGCATAGGTCAGCGGGCTGGCGGCGCCTGCGAACTGCATCGGCACGGGCAGCACGGTCAGCGGGTAGTAAACCCCCGAGACCAGCAGCAGGAAGCCCTGCAGCGCAATCGACATCTGCTCGCCCTTCTGCGGCGAGAGCAGTGGGAGGACCGAGGTCAGGATGCTCAGTCCGATCAGCGGCAGGGTCGATGCGGCCAGCACCGCGAGCGCGGCCGGGATGTTGGCGTGCGAAAAGTCCAGCCGGAACATCGCAGCGGCGACGACGAGCACCACCAAGGTACGAGCCAGGCCGTAGCCGATCGCAAACAGGCAGATGCCCATCAGGTGGGTGGTCCGCTTGACCGGGGCCATGAACGTGTACTCGATCGTCCCCTCCCAGCGCTCCCATGAGATCGCGTACGCGGCCTCCATGAAGACCAGGGAGAGATAACCCCACAGCAGCGCGCCGATCAGCAGGTACAGCTGGGCCTTGCGCAAATCGAACGACCCGCCCCGTGCCCCGAGCGAGCCGAGGCCCGATGCCAGGAAGCCGATCGAGAGCACGCTGACCAGGCTGTAGAAGAGCCAGACCACCTCCCACAGCCAGTAGCGCTTGACGACGTGCATCTGCCGTTCGGCAAAGCCGAACAGGGCGTTGAGCTCGGTATGTCTTGGCCCCACGAACGCCGAGGCTTCGCCGTGAGGTCGCGGGGGCCCCTGTTGGACGCCTGCGCTCACCCGTCGTCCTCCTTTTCGGCGACCGCGAGGCTCTTGCCGGTCAGGTGCATGAACACGTCTTCGAGCGTGGCCGCAGGGGAACCGCCTCCGTGGGCGCGGCAGAGATCCTCGGGAGTGCCGTCGGCGAGCACGCGACCGCCGTCCATCATCAGGACTCGGTCGCACAGCGCCGCGGCCTCGTCCATGTCGTGCGTGCAGAGCAGCACGGTCACGTCGCGCTCAGTCCGCAGGGCCTGGAGCAGCGACTGGACCTCTTTCTTCGAGCGTGGGTCCAGGCCTGTGGTCGGCTCGTCCATGAGGAGTAACGAGGGGGCGGTGAGGAAGCTGCGCGCGATCGCGACCTTCTGCTGTTGTCCCCGAGACAGCTGCTTCATGGGCTGGTCGATCGTGTGGAGCGGCAGACCGAGACGCTCGAGAATCGTGACGACGCGGCCACGCGTGCCTGTCTCGCCGCCTCCGTAAAGCCGCGCGGCGTAGAGCATGTTCTCCCAGGGGCTCAGCTCCTTGAAGAAGGCGGCTTCGACCGATACGCGGTTGACATGGCGCCTCACCGCGATCGGCTCGGCCACGACGTCCCATCCGAAGACCGACGCGTGGCCGGCGTCCGGGGTCAGCAGCGTCCCGAGGATGCGGATCAAGGTCGACTTCCCGCTTCCATTCGGTCCGAGGATTCCCGTGACGCCGCCCGCCTCGACCGTCAGGTCGAGCTCGTGAAGCGCCACGCTGTCCTTCCAGTCGCGCCGCCACCAGGGCGCGCCGGATTCGCGTTCCCTCCGACGGAACGCTTTCCTGATCCCGTTGATCTCAATTGCTGATGCCATCACTTCTCTCCTGGGTATTTCAAGTTCGAACCTCCCCACCCGACCGGGTCCGCGTTGCGGACCGGGCCGACCTCCCCATGAATGGGGAGGGGACACAAAAAAGGACCGTGGCGGTGCCCAACAACCGCACGGTCCTCGGCCGGTGACTCTTTGCTTCTAGGTTTCGGTTACCGGACCAGGCTCAATGTGCGGTCAGGAGGCAGACTTCGCCCTCGGCGAAGGTCCTCTTCCTCGTGATGCCGCACATAAGCTCGCTCCTCGATTGACTGGACACACCCGGATGGGTGTGGAATCGCGCCTAGCCTAAACCCGACGGGAGGTGAAGTCAAGCCGCCTCGAGCCGGCTCAGCACGAACGCCATCACGAAAGCCTCTTCGCGCCAGGACTCGTAGCGGCCTGACGGCCCCGCGTGACCTGTCATCTGTGTCTTCAGGATCAGCGGCCGCTCGCCGGCG
>JBAUTF010000185.1:0-2718 GCA_049582065.1 Candidatus Dormiibacterota bacterium
GCTTCCGGGTCTCGGCCATGACGTACCTTCCGCCACAATCCAGATTACCACAAACACCCGCTCAACCCGCGCGTCCGTGCCGAAAATCTGAGCCACCGCTACACATGAGGATGTCCGTTCGTGGCCCATCTCGGTCGCGCCGACTGTCAGCTTTCGTGTCCGTTGTCAGGGGTATAGCTGCCGCGCGGGCCAGGTTGTCGGCGAGGCAGTTCATGACCCATGAGCGGACCAATGCGAGGCGGATACCTCATGTGATTCGTCTGCAACGATCACCCTACGGCGATCGATTGCCGGGAGCGATGTCGTCCACCAGATCGAAAGCCGAGTCAGCGGCAAAAAAGTCGTGGATTGGCGTCAAAACGTAACCGGAGGGTAGCTACCACTTGATGATGGGACCGACCGATGTGCTCGAGCCAGTATTTCCCCGGTTCGAAATGGGCTCTAGAGGAAGAGACCGTACTGCGGTCGTACTCACATCGTACCGGTCACCCAAGAACATTTGCTAACTCACTGCCGAGGGCATGGGCTCGCTAGCGGCAGCCATAGCCTGATCGAGGCAAGCAAAGTCAAGGCGAGGTTGTTGGCCGCGAGTTTGTCGTGGACGCGTCGCGCCAGACGACGTTGTTTGATCTTGCTAAAGAAATTTCCGACCAATTGTGCGCACGGTCGCGACACGGGTTAAAGCTTTGTCCGGTTTCAGGTCCGCTTTGAACCTGAAGCAGACCTCGATCGGCAGGGAAAACCAACCGGATCAGTCGAAAATGACCCATCGCGTCAGTTCGCCACGGTCAATTGACGCATGGCGAAAAGTTCATTCGATCACCTCGTCGGCGCGGGCAAGGATCAACTGCGGAACCGTATGCCCGAGTGCCTTGGCGGTCTTGAGATTGATGACCAGCTCGTACTTCGTCGGCGCTTGCACCGGCAAGTCGGCGGGCTTCTCGCCCTTGAGGATGCGATCGACGTAGCCGGCCGCTTGCCGGAATTGGTCAAGGAAATTCGGCCCATACGAGATCAATCCGCCGGCGGCGACAAAAAGGCGTTGGTGGTAGACCGCGGGCAATTTGTGCCGGGCGGCAAGCGCGATGATCAGATCGCGATGAACCACCGACAACGCGCTCGCAGTCAGGATCAGACCGCCATTGCCGGAGCGCGCGAAGGCCGCGACGGCGCGCTCGATCTCGGCCGCGTCGCGCACGTTGACCGGGCTCACCTCCACGCCGACCGATGGCGCCACGGACTGGATGACGGCGAACTGGCCGATCCCGGCGGCTACGGCGGCATCCCGAAGGACCGCCGCGCGCGTCACGCCCGGCGCGATCTCTTTGAGCAATTCCGGCCATTTCCCGCACAAACTGTATTCGAACATCAAAAAGCCGGTCGCGTTGCCGCCCGGCCGCGACAGACTATCGACGAAGCCGGACCCGACCGGATCGGGGACGATCGTGAATACGATCGGCACAGTGCGGGTTGCCTCGAGCAACGGCTCCACACTCACGCCAACCGCCAAAATAACGTCAGGCGCAAGCGCGACTAGTTCCGTCGCGTATTTGCGCGAGTCGGCGGCATTGCCCGCGCCCCAGCGGGTGTCGATGCGCACGTTGCGGCCGTCGGTCCAGCCCAATTGCTGTAGCCGTTGCACGAATGCCGCGTAGAAAGCCTGCGGGTCCGGATCGTCGGCTGCGACCGGCAGGAGCACGCCGATGCGCCGCATGCGTTCGCCCTGCTGCGCGCGCGCGGCAAGCGGCCACGCGATCATTCCTCCGCCGAGCGCGGATACGAATTGCCGTCTTCCGATGTCGATCGCCATTTGACCCGTCCCCAATTAGGGCCATCCCCGCTGCATTGTAGGGAAGAATATCACGCCCCAAGCGGCAGGTCCGTGACTACTACACGGGCGCTCCGAGGCCGAAAAACCTCGCTGCTTTTCTGCATTGCGAAATGACGCAAATGGCCCTTAGCGCCGGATCACGCTTTGATGGCTGAAGGTCGCTATCGGAGGCGAAGCGGACATGTATGAGCCTCGGCCTTGACCATCTCAGTCGAGAATGACCCAAGTGTATGGACATCTCGCCGCTCGGCGTCCACTGGGACTTGTGGTAACTTAATCTCATGTCAAAGAGCGAAGTTGATCGGTACCTAGCTTCCTTAGAGCAGCCAAAGCGCGGCACGTTGGAAGCGCTGCGACGAACAATCCTCGATCTCCTTCCAGAGGCAGAGGAGTGCATTTCCTACGGATTGCCGGCCTTCAGGGTACAGGGCAAGGTGATCGCGGGATTTGCGGCCTTCAAGAACCACCTCAGCTATCTGCCGCACAGTGGTTCCGTCTTTCCCGAGTTCGAGAGGGAACTCTCGCAATACAAGACCTCGAAAGGAGCCCTTCAGTTTCCAATCGATAAGCCTCTACCCAAGGCACTTGTGAAGAGGCTCATTGCGGTACGAAAGAGACAAGCACTCGGCCCCAATAGGTAAGGACCGCAATAGAAAACATTTTGGCAGTTTGCACAGACGCAGACGCTAAAATTTTGTCAGTTCATGGCCCATAGCGGACCTAGCGCAATGTCCGTTGCATGTGGGCTTTCGAAGGCAAACGGACATCGCGATATCATGTTTGATCTGCCCTTGAAAGCGAGCATGGTCGAACGCGCCAGCTAGGGTTTGCTTTGTGCCAAGAGCCGACTCGACGGCAAAAGGTCGAGGATTGGCGCCAGAACGCTG
>JBAUTF010000186.1:0-4233 GCA_049582065.1 Candidatus Dormiibacterota bacterium
CCGGGAGACTTCGAGCGCTGATCGAACGTCGGCACTGTGAACCAGAACGTGCTGCCCTGGCCGGGCACGGAGTCGACCCCGATGTCCCCTCCCTGCATCACGACCAGTCCGCGTGCGATGGCGAGGCCAAGCCCCGCGCCACCGAACCGCCTCGTGGTTCCGGCGTCGACCTGCATGAAGCGATCGAAGACTTTCGTCCGGTCGGACTCCTGCAATCCGATGCCGGTATCCCCGACGCTGACGCGCCAGAAGCCTGCCCACGGAAGGCAGTTGACCGTCACGCCGCCCGCCTCGGTGAACTTGATCGCGTTGTGGACCAGGTTCTCGATGACCTGCTTCAGACGCGGCTCGTCTCCAAGGGCCAATGCGTCCGGCATGGTGTCGGCTCGCAGGTAGAGGGACTTGGCCCCGGCCGACGCCTGGGCGCTCACCATCACGGAATCGATCGCCGCTTTCAGGTCGACCCGCCCGACATGCAGGGTCATTGTTCGAGCTTCGATCTGGGACTCGTCGATGATGTCGTTGACCAGCGACAGCAAGATCTGGCCTCCCGCGTCGACCGCCTGCAAATCGGCCCGCTGTCTCGGGTCGAGCTCGCCGCTCATCCCTCCCAGCAAGAGCTCTGTGTGGCCGAGGATCCCGGCGAGCGGCGTCCGCAGCTCATGGCTGATGTTGGAGATGAAGGTCGACTGCTGTCGATTCACACCCAACAGCAGCTGGTTCTTGTCCGATATCTCGGCCAGCGCGGTCGACAGCTCATTGTTCTTCTTCGACGCCGCCGAGACCGCAACCTCGAGCTGCGCTTCGACGTCTCGAAGGGCGAGGGCCGACGAATCTTCACGACGGCCGACCACGTGGATCTGGTAGTCGAACGCCCTCGCGAGCCTCACGATCCCCATGTCGGTGCTCGACCGGACCATGGCGCGCGCTTCTTCGGCGATCGCCGGCGGGGTGCCGAGGTGGCCGACCTCCTCGTCGAGCACCTTCAGGTTGGCGTCGCGCCACAGCAGGTAGGAGCGGGCCATTGTCGCGACCGAGGCGCCATGCAGCGCTGCCTCCACCCCGAGCTTGCCGATGAAGTGGCGTTCCTTCTCTGTGTTGCCTTGGCCCGTAGTCAACAGGTTGGCGATGCCGCCAGTCGCGACGTTGTGAACGTGGCGGATGCGCTTTGCCATCCATTGCGACGACAGCTCCGACAGACCGGTCGCGGCAGCAGCCTGCGCGCATATCGCGGTTGCTTCGCCGGCGCGCGAGGCCAACGCCCGGCCCAGCTCAACCCTCTCCGGGGAGGGCGCCGAGGCTGATTCTTCCTCCGGATCTGCGATCAGGGCCTGCCTCATCCTCGACTCCGGCGGCTTACCAGGTCACCTGGTGCTCGATGGCCTCCGTGACACGCGCCAGGAGATCGGCGGGTGAAAAGGGTTTGGTCACGTAGAAGTCCGCCCCGGCGAGAAGCCCGGCGTCGATGTCACGCTGGTCGTGCTTCCCGCTGAGGATGATGACCTGCGTGCCCCGGAGCCCGCTGTCGGCCCGGATGGCGGTCAGCAGGTCCAGGCCGGACCGGCCCGACATCTTGATGTCGAGCACGACGACCGCCGGCTTTTTGGTCTTGATCAAGTTCCACGCTTCATCGCCGTCTGACGCCTCGACCACCTGGTAAAGGGGTGATTCGATGGCCGAGCGGACGAGCAAGCGAAGGCCGGGCTCGTCGTCGGCGATCAGCACGGTTTCGCGCTGGCGGATCCCGCTCCGCGTGCCTAGGGTCAAACCACTGCCTCCGTGCGCACTCTCTTCCCGACCCGATCAGCACCCATGAGCTCAGTGATACGCCTGTCGCAGCGGCAAGTCTCCATCCAAAATCAGGTCATCAGCCCATCCAAACCGATGGGCGCGTAACCGCCTCGGATCGCCGTGAGGGGCGTGGGACGCCACGCTTGAGGGCAGCGACACCCTGCGCATGGAGGGCACTCAAGCAATGCCCGCGGATGGCGACTTTGGAAGCCGTGGCGCGTAGACCTGAGCAGTGGAAGAGATGGTTCTTGTGATCGCTGTGCTGGGGGTCGGCTACGTCCTGGGGGTCTGGACCGCATGCGTGGTCTTCTGGCCGGCGCAACGCGAGTATGAGGAGGTGGCCACAAGATCGTCCACGGCCCTGTCGAACATCCTGATCCCCGTCCCGGGCGACCCGTCGCCGCAGCCACCGAGACGGCCGTGACCACGACCACCCGTGGCGCAAATGGGCCCTCGGTGATCGAGCTGGGCCAACACAGCCGTAAGCCGCCCCCCGTCCTGGAAGACGTGCTGGTCTGCCTTCCGAGCCGCCAGCTCCGCGCCCCGCTGTCCACGATGGTGGGGGTCGCCGAGCTCATCGCCTCGAGCCACATGACGTCCGAGCAGTGCCGTGCGTACGCGGTGATCCTGGTGCGGGAAGGCCGCCGTTTGACCGCAATGGTCAAGAGCTCACTGGAGCTGCAGGACCTCGAGACCGGAGGTCACGCGTTCGATCGCACTCTCGCCGACGTGGCCTCGCTGATTCACCGGGCCGTAAAGGCGGCGGGCGAAGATGTCGAACGGCCGATCTCGGTTGATTTGCCCGAGGGGTTGCCACTCGTCTATGTCGACCCAGAGGCGATCCTGGTGGTCCTCGCCAACTTCCTGTCCAACGCGCGCGGGTTCTCCCCCGCCGGTGGCACGATCACGGTGGCGGCTCGGGCTGAGTCAGGGGTGGTCAAGGTGTCGATCACCGACGAGGGCGTCGGCGTCGGGGCCGAGGCGTTGCCGAGGCTGTTCGGCAAGTTCTATCGAGCCGACCCGAGGCTGCGCCCCGGTCTCGGCCTGGGGCTCGCCATCAATCACCGGATCATCGAGGACCACGGCGGCCGGATCGCGGTTGAGTCCTCGGGCCTGGGAAAGGGCACGCGTTTCGAATTCACGCTGGAAACGGCGCCACCTGACCATAAACCTGCGGACGTCCTGATCGTCGAAGACGACGCGATGTTTGCCGTCCTCCTCAAGGCCGAGCTCGCAGAGTTGGGGTTGACCACGGTCAGGGCCAGCGACGCCGAAAGCGCCGAACGCATCCTGGCGTCCATGACGCCGCGCGCCATCCTGCTCGACCTGATGCTGCCTGGCATGCAGGGTGAGGAGTTCCTGGCCAGAGCGACTTCGTCAGCCGGCAGAAACCTCCCGGTGGTCGTCGTGACGGTGAAAGACCTGGGGCCGGAAGAGATATCCGCGCTCGAGTCGGCGGGCGCGCTGGCGGTGCTGCCCAAAGGGGCCGGCGCGCCGGAGGCCGCCGTCAAGCTGATCGCCGACACCCTCACGCACACGCCGGGACCTTAATGAGGACGAAGACACCTCCCTCGCTGCGGCTCCTCCGGACCGTGGTGATCGCCGACGACGAGTCGACCATGCGCTTGCTCGTGCACGCCACGATCGACTCCGACGACTACACCGTGCTCGAGGCCACGGACGGGGCGCAGGCCTGGGCGATGATCCAGCAGACGAAGCCTTCCCTCGTTCTCCTGGACGTACAGATGCCGGAGCTGAGCGGCCTGGAGGTGTTGCGCCTGATCAAAGCCGACCCCGCGCACAAGAAGACCAAGGTCATCCTGCTCACTTCGAAGGCGCAGGAGACCGACATCGAGACGGGACTTCTCGCGGGGGCTGACTTCTATTTGACCAAGCCGTTCTCGCCGCTTGACCTATTGAGCCGGGTCGAGGAGGCGCTGGAGCTCTGATGGCGGTGCATGCAGGCTGGACCCTTCGTCAGTACATGGCGCTGGTCGTCGCGACTCTGATCGTGGTGGCCGCGACGTCGGCGCTGTATGTCCGGTTCCTGGCGGAGCAGAACGCCCGGCAAGCCGCGAGCTCGGATGCGACCTTCGCGGCCCAGAAGGCGGCCGTGCAGCTCGGCGCTGGCTTCGATCTCATCCAGTCCGTTTCGGTGCCACTGACCAGCGCAGCCAGCCTGGCGCAGGCTTATTCCGACCCGAGCAAATGCAGCATCGGCTATGCGCCGTTAGGCGCATTCTTGACCGGCCACGTAGACCTCGTCAGGCCGGACGGCTCGATCGCATGCTCCTCTCGTCAGTCAACGGTCCCCGGCCCCAACCGGGTCTTCGAGGGCCAGTCCTGGCTGCTGGCCGCCAGCGAGGTCGTGCTTGCGCCGGTGACTGACCCCGAGACCGGCAATCAGGTGGTGGTGGTGGCGTTTCCGGCTCTCGGATTGGG
>JBAUTF010000187.1:0-2975 GCA_049582065.1 Candidatus Dormiibacterota bacterium
AGCACCAGCCATCCGTTTCGCGGCGGACCAGACGCGACCGACCACGTTCGAGCGCCTGCTCCGCTGCCTGACCGACCTCGGCGGCGTGACGCGCGAGATTCTCACCGACCGCGACGTCGCGTTCTGCGAATTCCGGGCGAATCCGATCACCCGTTCCGGACGAATCCGATCACCCATTCCGGGGGTTTCCGATCACCCCGGGGCGGAGGCCTGCGTAGCGCCTGCGTGAGCTGACAGCAGCGGCATCCTTCGAGGGCAATCCCAGCCCACGTTGAAGGAGAAGCCGATGCCGAGACCCCGTTCCACGATGCGCAGAATCCGAGAGGTCCTCCGGCTGAGGCTTGGTGAGGGACTCAGCGGGCGCCAGGTCAGCGCCGCCACCGGCATACCTCTGACCACGGCCTGGGACTTCGTCGACCGCGCCCGGCGTGCTGGTCTGCAATGGCCGCTGCCCGAGGAGATGGATGACGACCAGCTCGAGCTGCGACTGTTCGGGCTGCCGCTGGCGGTGAAGACGTCGAGCCCAGCGCGGCCGCTGCCGGACTGGAGCCACATCCACAAAGAGATTCGACGTCAGGGTGTGACCCTTCAGCTGCTCAACTTCGAGTACCTGGAGGAGCATCCCGACGGGTATCAGTACTCCCAGTTCTGCGACCTCTACCGGCAGTGGCAGAAGAAGCTCGACCCCACCATGCGTCAGGAGCATCGCGCCGGCGAGAAGATGTTTCCCGACTTCGCCGGCCAGACCATCCCGGTGGTCGACGCCAGGACCGGTGTCGTGACTGAGGCGCAAATCTTCGTCGGTGTGCTGGGCGCCAGCAACTACACGTACGCCGAGGCCTTCCCCTCGCAGGAGCTGCCGCACTGGATCGCCGGACACGTACACGCCTTCAACTACTTCGGCGGTGCACCTCGGGTGCTCGTGCCGGACAACCTTAGGTCGGGCGTCAGCAAGGCCAACCGTTACGAACCCGTGATCAACGCGACCTACGCCGACATGGCGGCCCACCACGGCTGCGTGGTGATTCCCGCCCGACCGCGCAAGCCACGCGACAAGGCCAAAGTCGAAGTCGGCGTGCTCATCGTGGAGCGCTGGATCCTGGCCCGACTGCGCAACCGCACCCTTTTCTCATTCGCCGAACTGAACGCCGCGATTCGCGAGTTGGTCGAACACCTTAACCGCAAGCCCTTCAAGAAGCTGCCTGGCTCACGCCTCAGCCTCTTCGAAGAGATTGAGCGAGCTGCCCTGCGCCGACTCCCGCCCACGCCTTACGAGTTCGCACTCTGGCCCAAGGCCAAAGTCAGCATCGACTACCACCTCGAGGTCGACCGTCACTACTACTCGGTCCCGCACCGCTACATCGGCGAGACCTGCGATGTCCGCCTCACTGCGGCGGTGGTCGAGATCTTTCTCCGCAGTCGGCGCATCGCCAGCCATCTCCGCAGCTATAAGCGCGGTGGCTTCACAACCGACTCCAGCCACATGCCGGAATCACATCGCCGCCATCTCGAATGGACTCCCAGCCGCATCGTCAGCTGGGGCCACAAGGTCGGTCCCGCGACCGGGGAGTTCGCCGAGGGAGTCCTCAAATCAAAGCCTCATCCCGAGCAGGGCTTTCGCTCCTGTCTGGGAATCATGCGGCTGGGCAAGCAGTACGGCGACGACCGCCTCGAGGCAGCGTGCAAACGCGCGTTATCAGCGCGCGCCTTCAGCTACCGCAGCGTGGAGTCGATTCTGAAGACCGGCCTCGACCGGCAGCCCCTTCCTGAACAGCCGCGCGTCCGTCCGCATCCCATGCACGAGAACGTGCGCGGACCCAACTACTACAGATAAGGAGAAGATCGATGTTGACGACCCCGACCCTCGACAAACTGCGCACCATGAACCTCATGGGCATGGCCCATGCCTTGCAGGAACAGCTGGAACGCACCGATTACCAAGCACTCACTTTCGAAGAGCGCCTCGGCCTCATGGTCGACCGCGAAGAGCAGGACCGCGAGAACCGTCGGCTCTATCGCTACCTCAAGGCCGCCAAGCTGCGCTCCAATGCATCGCTGGAAGACCTCGACTTCCACCGCGCGCGTGGACTCAATCGCTCGACCGTGCTCGCGCTCGCGGATGCTCGGTGGGTTGAGGCCAACCACAACATCCTCATCGTGGGCCCGACCGGCATCGGCAAAACCTACACCGCCTGCGCGCTGGCCCAGACCGCGATTCGTCGTGGCCACACCGCGTTCTACATGCGCGCTCCGCGCATGCTCGACGAGCTCAGCGTGGCTCGCGTTGACGGCAGGCTTCCACGATTACTCGCCGCCTGGGCTCGCGTCGATGTCCTGGTGATTGACGACCTCGGACTGCAGGCCCTCACCAACCAGCAGGCCGCCGATCTACTTGAGGTCATCGAGGACCGTCACCAACGACATGCCACCATCGTCACCAGCCAGCTCCCCGTCAAGCAGTGGCACGAGGCACTCGGCGAGCCCACCATTGCCGACGCTATCCTCGACCGCCTCCTCAACAACTCGCACCGCTTCGATCTCTCCGGCCCATCCCTACGAGACCCCAAGAGCCTCGACGCAGAGCTCGACCTCACAACCGAAAACGGCGCCGGCGGGCCGAACAAGAGCGAAACACTCGCTGGTTCGGAAAAACGTCGCGCTACAAAGGCCGTAGCGGCTCGATAACCATGCTCCTCGACACACAGCACCTTGCCCGCGCACTCGAAACCTTCCCCGACGTGGGAAACTACGCCCAGATCTCGAACAAGGAGGTGACGCTCAGGGGCTGAGGCAAGCCTCGCGTCGGCCGCTTACGCGGCCTCCGACACAGGGGTGATCGGATACTCCGGAACGACTGATCGAAAACGCCGGAATACGCAGCTGGACGCAGGTAGGCCTTATCGATCCTGACGTATTTCTTCCAGTCCAGGCCCACCGCGCCCATCGAAAGCAACCGTTGGCTTCCACTGGAGCAG
>JBAUTF010000188.1:0-7344 GCA_049582065.1 Candidatus Dormiibacterota bacterium
CAGCTAGGCTTCGTTCGTGAGCGCCGTGCCGTTGAGCGCCGACCTCGTCCTGGAGGGCGGAGGAGTCAAGGGCATCGGACACGTCGGGGCGATCACCGCTCTGGTCGAGAAGGGCTACACCTTCAAGCGCGTGGCGGGCACCTCGGCGGGCGCGATCGTCGCGTCGCTCGTGGCCGCCGGGATGACGCCTCCGGCCATGCAGGCCGAGATGCAAAAGGTCGATTACACGCAGTTCCGTGACCCAACGGACTAGACGAAGCTCAGCCTGCCAGGCGAGCTCGTTTCAGTGTTACTCGACAAGGGTCTTTACCGCGGCGACTATTTCCACGATTGGATCGAGAAGCTGCTGGCCGATCAGAAAATCCGAACGTTTGGGGACCTCAAGATTGCGAGCAATGGTGGCGGCGCTCTCGGCGTCGGCCAGTCCTACAAGCTTGTGGTCATGACGGCAGATCTCTCGCGCGGAGAACTCGTGCGGCTGCCCTGGGACTACGCGAATTACGGACTAGATCCCGACAAGCAGCTGGTGGCCGACGCCGTGAGGGCGTCGATGTCGATCCCGTTTTTCTTCACGCCAGTCAAGATGAAGTGGTCTCAGACGGGCATGAACTGCTGGCTGGTTGACGGGGGAGCACTCTCGGACTTTCCGATTGACGTGTTCGAGTCGGTGGATCAGAAGCCCTCGGGTCGGCCGACCTTTGGCATCAAGCTGTCCGCCCTACCCGATGCCAACCAGGTGGCTCACGGGATCACAGATACGATCACATTCGCGGAAGCGCTGTTGGGCACGATGATGAATGCGCACGACCAGATGCACCTCAACGATCCTTGCGTCATCGACCGCACAATCTTCGTGGACACTGGCACGGTCCAGGCAACCAATTTCGACATCGACAAGGCAACGCAGCAGAAGCTCTATGACACCGGCTACGCAAGCGCGCAGAAGTTCCTGGGGCAGTGGGACTGGGATCAGTACTGCGTGAAATGCCCGCCTGCGAAAGGCTGCTGACGCTGCGGGCTCACGTGGCCGCAGATGCGGGCGAGCGTGCTAGGGGTACTGAGAAAGACGGGCATCCTCTCGAAGCGAACACCGCACGCCACAACGGAGAGTTTCCATACGCATCTTCAGCCTCGATGTCCGCTCCTGCGTCCAGCAACATCGTCGCGGCTTCAAAAGCATTTGAAGAACCTGCAAAGTGAAGCGGAGTCCAGCCACCACGGTCGTGCGATGAGGGAACACTGCCGCTGGCCAGCAGCGTTTTGATCGCATTCTCGTCGTTGGGATTGGTTCGAGGGCGGGCGGCGCAGACTAAACCGCATCGCCGGGCGTCACCTGATGCCACAGCGCTTCGAGCGCTCTTCGGTTGCCCGCCTGTTGATCGTCGAGTCTCGAGCTTGCCGTCGACCGCACAAAGGCGAATTCATCCACCGAGATCGCCTGAACTACTACACGGAACGTCTGCTCTTATACACGCGCCAACGCTATCGTCCGCGCACTCCAACGGCCGCCAGCACTGCCCGAATGTCGACCACGACCGGTCCGGCGCGCGTGACCCGCGCCCGCGCCACGCCGCCGCTGCTCAGCTGCCTCTCACCATCGAAGGCGATGGTGCCGTCACCGACGTCGAGTGAGACCTCCTCGTCGAGAGCGAGCGTCCTCCAACCGGAGATTGGAACCTCGACGACCAGGCCCGGGGCCAGCACGCACGTGACCAATGGACCCCGACCGAGCTGGACATAGAGTCCCAGCGGATCGTCGTCCGAGACCCCGCAGAGCCGGCCGCCGATGGACGAGAGGCCGACCGCCCAGGGATCCGCGCGCGCCATGACCACCGCGCTGACCCGGCGCGGATCCCACACGGCGCGCGCGCCTGTGACGTGGTCCATGCACACCGCGGCGTCGATGAGCGCAAAGTCCTCGCCGCCGGCCGTCACGACCTCGACGCGCTTGGTCTGCCGGCTGGCCGTATCGCGGTCCACCGCACCGGTCGCGAAGAGGCCGGCCGCCAGGCCCGCGATGGTGCCGTCGATCATGGTCGGAAATACGTTGTTGGTGCCCGTCGAGATCGGCACCAGGGGCACTGTGCCGCAGCCCTGTGCCACCGCCCGGTTGGTGCCGTCGCCGCCGAGCGTGATGATCGCGGCCACGCCCGCCTCGGCCAGGAGGCGGCCGGCCAGGGTTGAATCCTCGGCCGTCCCCATCGGACGCATGGTTAGTGGCTCGCACTTGAGCACGGATTCGCCGGCGAGCGCGGCGTACGCCAGGCCTGCGATGTCGGGCATGTAGAAGACGGTCTCGACGCCGCCGGCGGCCAGGCCCCGCAGGACGCGGCGCACGGTCGCCACTTTCTCATGCATCGGCACTCCGGACGCCTGCCCGACCAGCCGGCGGATGTCGGTGCCCGCGACCGGGTTGGCGATCAGGCCGACCGGCGGCATCGCCCCCTCCCCCCGGCGACTCCGGGCCGGGTCACCGCGGGACGGCGGCCCTGAAGCGACCCGGCGCGACCACCTCCGGCAGGGATGCCCCATCGAGCATCGCCGCGGCGAGGTGCTCCCCCGTCCAGCCGGCAAGGAGGATGCCGTTTCGATGGTGTCCGTCCGCCACCCACAGCGCGTCCAGCTCGGGCACGGGGCCGACCGCGGGCACGTGGTCAGGAAGGGTCGGGCGCAGGCCTGCCCACGCCTCGGCGAATCTCGCCTCCCTCAGCGCCGGCACCACGCCGAACGCGAAGTCGAGCAGGGTGGCGACCGAGCCCGCGCCGACCACGACGTCGTGACGGCCCTGGGCCTGGGTGGCTCCGACCAGGACGCTGCCGTCGGCCTTCGGCGCCAGGTAGCCACCGGGCGCGAAGATGATCGGTCCCGCCAGGCCCGCCGACGGCACCAGCCTGAGCAGCTCTCCTTTATTAGGGGCGAGCGGCAGGTGCACCCCCGCCTGGTGTAGCAGCGAGGCGTCGCTGCCGCAGGCGACCAGCACGGCATCGGCGGCCAGCCGCTCGCCGGCGATCTCTACACCGACGGCCCGGCCGGATTTGGTCGAGATGGCGGTGACCTCGGCGCCCTCGAGCAGGCGGGCCCCAGCTGCGACCGCGGCCCGGCTCAGGGCGAGGCTGTAGCGCCGCGCGTCGACCTGCACCTCGCCCGGGTAGTGCATCGCGCCGGCAAAGCCCGGGCCAAGATGGGGCGCGAGCCGCTTCAGTGAGGCCGCATCCAGGTACTCGACGCGTGGGTCGCAGTCGCGCTGCCAGGGCAGCCGCGCCTGCAGGTCCCGTTCCTGCTCGGGCCGTGAGGCGAGCATGAGGACCCCGCTGCGCACGAGGTCGACCCGCATCTGCGCGAGTTGCTCCACGGACTCGATCCAGGGTTCGAACTCGTGCAGCGCCGCCATGCAGAGGTCGACGAACTCGCCGGGCGCGTCGCTCTCGGAGAGCGGGGCCAGCATCCCGGCCGCCGCCCCGGAGGCCCCGGACCCAGCGACGCCGCGCTCCACGACGGTCACGTCTGCGCCGCGCCTCGCCAGGGCGAAGGCCGCCGAGCAGCCGATGACGCCCGCACCGACCACGATCACACGCATGGGCTGAGCCTCAGGGTACGGGGCGGAGCAGGGATGCCGGCTCCTCGAGCAGGCCCACGACCTCGGTCAGGAAGACAGCCGCCGGCGCGCCGTCGACAACGCGATGGTCGAAGGTGAGGCTGAGGACCATGAGCAGGCGCGGGACGATCGCCCCGCCGATGACCGCGGGCCGACTGCGCGCCCTGCCCATGCCGAGGATGGCGGTCTGCGGTGGGTGCAAGAGCGGTGTGAAGGCGTCGATGCGATAGGCCCCGAGGTTGGTCACGCTCAGCGCGCCGCCCTCGACCTCGGTGGGCTTGAGGCTCCCCGCCCGCGCCCGCTCGGCCAGCTCGGCGATCTCGCCGCCCAGGGTGGCGAGGTCCTTGCGATCGGCGTCCCTGACCACCGGCGCGATCAGCCCGTCCGCCAGCGCGACCGCCACCCCGATGTCGCGGCGGTCGGAGTAGGCGAGCCCGTTGTCCGTCCATCGAGCACCCACCGCCGGATGATTCCGGAGGGCAAGAGCCAGCGCACGCACCACGGCCTCCAGGTAGGAGGCGCGGCGCCCTGAGCCCGAGCCCAGGCGTTCGAGCTCCTCGGCGAGCGCCGTCAGGTCCGCCTCCGCCGTGAGCGTGAGCTGGGCGGTCGAGCCCAGCCAGGTGGTCAAGCGCTCGGCGATCGCGCGGCGCATCGGCGTGAGCGGCTCGATCCGCGGTTCGCCGGTCGCGACCGCCTTCCTCTCACCGCCCGCCTTCCGTGCAGCGGCAGCCTGGACGTCGGCCTCCACGATGCGGCCGCCGGGTCCCGAACCGGTGAAGCCCGCGAGGTCGACACCCAGCTCGCGCGCCAGGCGCCGGGCCGACGGGGAGGCCGGCGCCGGACCAGCGGCCGGAGGCTTCTCCGCGACCGCCGTGGCGGCTTCTGGCACGGGTCGGACGGATGGCGCCGCCGCCTCGCCCTCCTCGATCACGGCGATCGGAACCCCCTGGCTCGCCACGCCCCCGGGTTCGACCAGCAGCTGCACGACCCGGCCGCTGAAGGGTGAGTGCATCTCGCTGCTCACCTTGGCGACCTGGAGCTCGGCCAGGAGGTCGCCCTCGCTGACGGGCGCGCCCGGCTCGACGAACCAGGTGACCACGACGCCCTCCTCGGCCTCCTCGGCCAGGCGCGGCATCAGGACCTCACGACGCACGCTGCCTCCTCGGGTCCCATCACGGCCATGTGGGAAGGAGGGACGAGGGCGCGCCCCCGTCCCCCACCTCCCGACTCCTCTCTACTTCTTGGCGGCGAGCGACCGAGCGGCCGCCGCGATCGCGGCCCGGCTGGGCAGCACGAACTGCTCCATCGGGCGGCTGTAGGGGATCGGCACATCGGGCAGCGCGAGCCGCATCGGCGGCGCGTCGAGGTAGTCGAAAGCTCCCTCGACCACGCTGGTGATCACCTCTCCGGTCATCCCGAAGCTGCGGTAGTCCTCGTCCACGACCAGCAGGCGGCGGGTCTTCCGCACCGACTCGATGATCGCCTCCCGGTCAAGCGGAATAATCGACCTGAGGTCGAGCACCTCGGCCTCGATGCCCTCCTTGGCCAGGTCGTCGGCGGCGTCGAGCGCGCGGTGGACCATGAGGGAGACCGTGACGATGGTGAGGTCGCGGCCCGGCCGCTTCACGTCCGCCTTCCCGATCGGCACCGTGTAGGGCTCCTCGGGCACCTCGCCGGTGGCTCGAGGGTTGGGCGTCATCCAGCCCAGCCCCATCACTCCCTTGTGGAACATGTAGAGGACCGGGTTGTCGTCGCGGATGGCGGAGATCATCAGGCCCTTGGCGTCATACGGCGTCGAAGGGACGACGATCTTCATGCCCGGCAGATGGGCGAACGTCCCGTAGAGAGTCTGCGAATGCTGGGCGCCGTCGCTGTAGCCGCCGCCGATGGCCATCGTGAGCACGACCGGCACGTTGAGGTTGCCCCCGGACTCGTAGTGGATCTTGGCCATGTGGTTGTAGATCTGGTCCATGCAGACGCCGAAGAAGTCGACGAACATCAGCTCCACGATCGGCCGCATGCCGGAAAGCGCGGCCCCGGTGGCGGCTCCGATGAAGCCGGTCTCCGAGATCGGGGTGTCCATGATCCGCTCCGGGCCGAACTTCGCGAGCAGGCCCTCGGTGGCGCCGAAGATGCCACCGTAGACGCCGACGTCCTCGCCCATGACGAAGACCGTCTTGTCTCTCTCCATCTCCTGGGCGATGCCTTCGGAGATCGCCTTGGAGGTCGTCAACAGCCGCTTCTTGGTTTCTACTGCCATTGCTTCTTACTCCTAGGCGAAGACGTGGAGGAGCGCCGCGTTGGGCTCCGGGTAAGGGCTCTTGCGGGCAAAATCGATCGCCGCGTCGACCTCCGCCCGGCCGGCCTTCCAGACCTGCTCGGCCGACTCGGTTGTCAGCGTTCCGGCCTTGATCAGCTGCTGCTCGTATTTCTTGAGCGCATCCCGCTTCTGCAGCGTCTCCATCTCTTCCTTCGTCCGGTACAGCTGGGGATCGCCTTCGAAGTGCCCGAGCAGGCGATCGGTCTTGACCTCGATCAGAGTCGGGCCCTTCTTCGTCCGGGCCCGATCTACCGCCACGCCGGCTGCCTCGAAAATGGCTTCCGGATCGTTGTCGGGGATGAGCACGCCGGGGATGCCATAGGCCGCGGCGCGGTCACTGTTGTTGGCGATCGCCGTCGCGGTGGCCTTGGCCACGCTGATGGCCCACGCATTGTCCTCGCAGACGAAGACGACGCCAAGGTCCCAGAGCGCGGCGAGGTTGAGGGATTCGTGGAATGAGCCCTGGTTGGCAGCACCCTCTCCGAAGAAGGCCACCGCGATATCGTCGCGGCCCTGCTTCTTGAAAGCGAGAGCATGACCGACCGCCGTCGGTATGCCCTCACCGATGATCCCGCTGCACCCGAAGTGGGTGACCGGATCGAAGAGGTGCATATGGCCGCCCTTGCCGTGCCCGAGCCCGGTGTCCTTGCCGAAGATTTCCGCCGCCAGCTTCTTCATGTCCATGCCGTGGGCGAGCGCGACATGATGCGGGCGGTGGGTCGCGGTCACCGCGTCGCTCGGCCTCAGGTGAATGCAGACGCCGGCCGCGACGGGCTCCTGCCCCGCCGCCAGATGCATCTCACCGGGCACGGGACCTGCTGCGATGTCGAAGGCGGGCGTCTTGCCCTCCATGTAGATCTTCTGAATCGTTTCCTCGAAGATGCGAATCCGCACCATCTGGCGGTGCATCTCGAGCTGTTGCTTCTTACTCGCCACGCTCGTACCTCCCTGTCGCAATGAGGGACCGGTGCCGGCTCAATAGATCGTTCTATACGCTAGCTGCGTCGCTTCGAGCCAACACGTGTCCCGCTCCCGCAAACGGCTAACCACCAACACATCCGGGTGCAAAGATCCCAAGATGCCCAAGCTAGGGCGAGTTTGGTCCGGCGCTTAGGGCCATTGGTCCCGGTCAAGTCGGGCCGACGGGACGAATCTGAACTCGAGATTTGGTCGGGGGCCCGGGATTTGAACCCGGGGCCTCACGGTCCCGAAATCTAAGTGGGTCTCGTCTACCGAGACCGCTTTCGAGGGTTTTGAACCTGATTCGGATACTTCCTTTCTGAGTAGGGCCTGGTGGGCGCCCGTTAGCGTCCGGGCATGTGGTGTACGGGGGAGCGCCGGCGGCGTAGCCCCCTGGAAAGACGAAGACCATCGGTCATCCTTTTAGGAAGCATCACCAACCTTGAAGGAGGAGCCCGATGGCCAATTC